>CAZNAP010000044.1:0-18136 GCA_964571145.1 uncultured Lachnospiraceae bacterium
GGAACGAATATAAAGTGAAAAGCCGTATGCGTTAATAGCGCACGTACGGTTTTGACCTACTAGAGAAGGGACGGGGGTAATGTTTCATTTTATGTAAACGGTATGAGGACAGGGGGAGTAGTATTGTATGAAAAAATATTCGCAGGAGAAAGATTATAAGGTAATCGCATATTGTGTATCGAGATTTTACCGAGAAGAACAAAGGAAAGATATCTTTGCGATGTGTCGTTTTGCAAGGGAATATCATTGTAAGGTGATAGTTTTTTCAACATTGACGGATTTGTATTATGATGATGCAAATGACTATGGCGAAAAACAGATTTATTCCATGTTGCAGGCAGGTGCTTTTGATGCAATTGTGATTATGTCTGAAACCTTCAAGAAAACGAAAATAGATCGTGAAATAGTGGATTGTGCAAATAAGGCAGGGGTACCGGTTATTTCTGTGAACAGACAGTTAAAAGGCTGTACCAATATAGATTTTAATTATGCGGAATCGTTTGAAGGAATTGTTCGGCATATTGTAGAATTTCACGGATGTCGTAAGGTGAATTATATAGGCGGAGATACCGTCAGTAAGTTTTCCAAAGAAAGATTTGTGGCCTATAAGAAGGTACTGGAAGAGAACGGCATTCCATTTGAGGAAAAAAGGACAGGTAATGGTTTTTTCCGTGAACAATTAGCAGTGGATGTATTGGAACGATTTTTGGAGGAAAATGAATTACCGGAAGCCATTATATGTGCAAATGATGTAATGGCAGTAGCGGTTTGCTCCAAATTACGCTCATTGGGAATACGGGTTCCGGAAGATGTTAAAGTAACTGGATTTGATGGTGTAGAAGTAGAAAAATATCATAATCCCAGGCTGACTACAGCAGTTTATGATAGTGAAAGAACAGCCAGAACAATATTTGAAGTAGCCATAGACTTATCGGAGGGCAAGAAGGTTCAGCAGCCGGTTTGGGTACCTTATGGACACCAGATTGGACATTCATGCGGTTGTAATCACAATCATGTATTTTCAGCAACAGAAGAATTGTTTGATGTACAAGTATATCATAGAGACTATGATGATTATTGCCAACGTATTATAAATATGTCCTCTGAAATCAATAAATGCGAACAGTTTTCCGAATTATTGCAATTAACCAGTGAATTATCCAAGAAGATCCATTATAAAGAGTACTGGTTGTGCTTACTGGAGGACAGCTATCAGCAAATAGAGAACAAACTGCCATACGAAATGGTTACGGATCATAAGAAACTTGCTTTTCCGAATCAGAGAGTTCAAAATTCAAAAGTAATTTTGGTTTCCCATGTCATCGGAAAGGATAAGAAAAAGACATCGTCCAAACAAATAGACGCAATAGAGCTGGTACCAAAGCTGGAGGAGTTACTTGACAAAGAAGACTACTTTATGTTGATTTCGGTGCAGTTACAGGGTTTGTTCATAGGATATATTGGGATTACTTATGATATGCAGGATGTGAATTTTGATTTCCTGAATTTATTCACGATGAATCTAAAAAGTATTATCGAGAATTATTGGAACAGAATGGCTCAGGAACAGTTAATGATTAAGGATGAGCTAACTAATTTATACAACAGTAAGGGCTTTAAGAAAAAGGCAGAGAGATTGTTTATGGGAGTAGATAGTCTTCCGATTGTGACGCTGCTGCTGATAGATTTGGATAATTTGAAGCCAATTAACGACAACTATGGGCATGCAGAGGGAGATTCGGTACTGCGTCAGTTTGGCAAATTCATAGAACAAGTAATCACGAAGGACGAAATATGTGCCAGAATGGAAGGCGATCAATTTGTAATTATTTCTACCAACAGTAAAGGCAAAGCAAGAGGGCAGGAAATACAGGATTCGATAGAACGTCTACTGACAGACTTTAATATGATTTCTGGAAAAGCATATAGTATAGAAGTCAGCGTAGGATACAGTTCAGGGAAAAATGTGGACGAACTGGATTTTAAAGCACTCTATAATCAGGCAGATAAAGAGGTCTATAACAGCAAAAGAATGCACAAAGCACGAGGGTAGAAATAAATAGTATTAAACATACATATACTTACAAAAAGAAGAATAGAGCGGACAATGTTAAACTATATATGGGCTGCGATGTTAATTATTGGAATACTCTTTGGTGCAGTTAACGGTAATATGAAGGAAATTACGGAGGCGGCACTGGACAGTGCAGGCGAAGCTGTTTCTTTATGTATCGCCATGGCCGGTATTATGGCATTTTGGGTAGGATTAATGGAGATTGCCGAACAATCAGGATTAATTAGTCGATTGACGAATAAATTATCTCCTTTTGTAAGCTTTTTATTCCCGAATTTGCCCAAGGGACATAAAGCCAGAGATTTTATCTCGTTGAATTTTATAGCCATTATTCTTGGTTTAGGCTGGGCGGCGACACCGGCAGGATTAAGTGCTATGCAGGAGCTGGCGAAGCTGGAAGAGGAACGATTTAAAGAGACAGAAGTTTCTTCACAAAAGAAAAGCATGCATTTAAAAGGCGTGGCTTCTAATGAAATGTGTATTTTTTTGATTATCAATATTTCTTCACTACAACTAATACCTGTTAATATCATAGCTTACCGGCAGCAGTATGGCAGTGTAAATCCTGCCAGAATTATAGCGCCGGCTATAGCAGCTACAATGATCAGTACGTTAGCGGCAATTGTATTTTGTAAAGTCATGAGCAAAAGAAAGGACAGATGAGATGTATAAGGCAAATGAGAACAGATACGAGAAAATGATTTATAATCGCTGTGGAAACAGCGGACTTCGGCTTCCGGCCATGTCACTTGGAATGTGGCACAATTTTGGTTCGGTCAATGATATTGAAAATATGAAAAAGATTTTATTTACAGCCTTTGATAACGGTATTACACATTTTGATTTAGCCAATAATTACGGACCGGTTTATGGAAGTGCAGAAGCCAATATGGGACGTATTTTGAAATCAGATTTGATGCCTTATAGAAAAGAAATGGTTATTTCGACTAAAGCTGGGTATGACATGTGGAAAGGTCCCTATGGAGACGGCGGTTCCAAAAAGTATCTTTGCTCTAGTCTGGATGAAAGTTTGAGACGTTTGGGCTTAGAGTATGTGGATATCTTTTATCATCATCGTCCGGACCCCGATACGCCGCTTGAGGAAACCATGCAGGCATTGGATCAAATCGTAAAGCAAGGCAAAGCACTGTATGTGGGAATTTCCAACTATAATAAAGAACAAACTGCTAAAGCCTATCAAATACTGAAAGAACAGAGAACGCCGTTTATTATTCACCAGCCTTCCTATTCCATGCTTAATCGCTGGATAGAAGAAGACGGATTAAAAGACTATCTGTATGATAACGGAATTGGTTGTATTGCGTTTAGTCCTTTGGCGCAGGGAATTTTAACAGGTAAGTATTTAAATGGAATTCCGGCAGATTCGAGAATTGGCAGTCATAAAAGTCCCTATCTTCATAAACAAGATTTATCAGAAGATAAGTTGCAGAAGGTACAGGCACTGAATGATGTAGCGGTTGAAAGAGGACAGTCTCTGACACAGATGGCGCTTGCATGGATATTGCGTGATCAGAAGGTAACTTCTGTACTGATTGGTGCAAGTAAACCGGAACAAATATTGGAGAATGTCAAAGCGCTAGATAATATCTATTTTTCAGAGGAAGAGAATGAGAAAATCGAGGAGATTCTTTCAGCAGAAGTAGTAGCAGCAGAAGAACCTATATCCGACCTTCCCGAAATGCAAGAATCATCTCCCGAGTCAGACTGATATGGTCGTCTTCCAGAGTGATTTCATCTCTTGAAAACCAGCCGGCTTCTGCCAATTCATTAGTATCTAAAGTGATTTGGTCGGAGCCGTCTAACTGGGCGAAATAACCAATTAACAAACTTCCGGAGAAAGCCCATGGCTGGCTTTTATAGTACCGGATGTTTTTTACTTTTAGACCAACCTCTTCCATTACTTCTCTGGCTACGGTTTGTTCGGCACTTTCTCCAATTTCGGTGAAACCGGCGATTAAAGCATACTTGGTATAGGGACGGCCTGCATATTTACTCATAAGCAATTTATCCTTATTGATGACACCTACAATTACAGCAGGTGAAATGCGTGGATAAATTGTATTTTTACAGTCGGGGCAATAGAGCATTCTCTCTTTGTGGTCAGGAGCCAATTTTTGACCGCAACGTCCGCAAAACTGATTGGTTTGATACCAATTAAATAAATGATGTCCGGTAATGCCGGCAAAGGCATTGTGACGGGAGTCTGCAGTACGAAAAACAGACACATTTTCATAGGTATAGTCCGGAAGTGTAATGGTTTCACCGGGCAGATAAGCTAGAAAATACTGAAAATGATCAATACAAAATAAATAAAAATAACTACAAGGATAAGCACTTAATTCTGCCATAGTAGGGTATCGTAATTTTCCGTTTTGATAACGAACCAGAGCGGTATTTTGCTGAAACACTAAAATAAAATCAGTTTCCTTAGGTTGTAAATCTTTATATTCATTATGATAAGTGTGTGGGGTAATATCCTGTATCATTCTGTTCTCCTTGCCTTGTAGCTACTTTGTATTTATGATAATATTAAACTTTGAAAGATGCAACCTTTTCAGAGGAAACAGGACAACACCCGTTGACGGGCTTTAAACTAAAAAAGAAGGGTATCATAAGAAGATGAAATGGACAAAATTCAGAATAAAAACAATAACAGATGCGGAAGATATCATTATCAGCACCCTATACGACATCGGGCTGGAAGGCGCTCAAATAGAGGATAAAATTCCACTCACAACTTGGGAAAAGGAGCAGATGTTTGTGGATATTCTTCCGGACGGACCAGAGGATGACGGGATTGCCTATCTCAACTTTTTTGTAGAAGAAGCAGAAAATAAAGAGGAAATACTGGAGCAGATTAATCGGGAGTTGGACGAGCTACGTGACTTTTTGGATATTGGAGAAGGGACGGTAACAGTAGAGGAAACAGAAGATATTGACTGGATTAATAACTGGAAGCAGTATTTTCACCAGTTTACAATAGATGATGTACTGGTCATTCCTTCTTGGGAGGAAGTGCAAGAGATTGATCAGGACAAACTGGTTCTTCATATTGACCCGGGAACTGCTTTTGGTACCGGCAAACATGAAACTACGCAGCTGTGTATTAGACAGTTGCGCAAATATGTAACATCGGAAACAGTGCTTTTAGATGTGGGAACAGGAAGTGGTATATTGGCAATTTTATCCCTTATGTTCGGCGCTAAGAAGGCAGTTGGAACGGATTTAGATCCCTGTGCTTTAGATGCAGTGAAGGAAAATCGTGAAGTGAACGGCATCTCAGAAGAAGATTTCAGTATGATGATTGGGAATATTATTACAGACCCGGCTGTTCAGGAACAAGTAGGATATGACTGTTATGATATCGTAATTGCGAATATTTTGGCAGAAGTATTGGTAGATTTGACACCGGTTATTGTACACCAGTTGAAAAAGGGTGGGTTTTATATTACGTCCGGTATTATTGATGATAAGGAAGAAACTGTTTGTAAAGCAGTTGTGGCAGCAGGATTGGAAATCGTAGAAGTTACTTACCAAGGCGAATGGGTTAGCGTTACAGCCAGAAAGAAATAGGGAGAACAGGCATGTATCAATTTTTTGTTGAGCCGTCCCAAATACAGGGCACTAAAATCAGGATTACCGGCACAGATGTGAATCACATTAAAAATGTGCTCAGAATGAAGATTGGTGAAGAAATTGCTGTCAGTAACGGTAGCGATGGCAAAGAGTATCGATGCGAAATAGAAGCATTGCAGGAAGATGAGATTGTTTGCAACTTACTCTTTGTAAAAGAAGAAGGACTGGAACTTCCCTCCAAAGTCTATTTGTTTCAAGGTCTGCCCAAGGCGGATAAAATGGAATTGATTATTCAAAAGGCAGTTGAGTTGGGGGTATACGAAGTGATTCCAGTAACAACCAAACGCTCGGTTGTCAAATTGGATGAAAAGAAAGCGAACAATAAACTGCAAAGGTGGCAGGGAATAGCCGAGGCGGCTGCCAAACAAAGTAAGCGGGGGATTATTCCAAAAGTGGCTCCGGTGATGACTTTTCAGGAAGCAGTGAAATATAGTGACTGTGCAAAAGTAAAACTGATTCCCTATGAACTTGCAGAGGGGATGGAACAGACCAAGGAAATTGTCAGCGGATTAAAACCAGGAGAAGATATAGCGGTTTTTATCGGTCCAGAAGGAGGTTTCACCGAAGAGGAAATCGGAAAAGCAACAGTGGCAGGAATCATACCGATTACATTGGGGAAACGAATTCTTCGAACAGAAACAGCAGGTTTGACCATTTTATCAATCCTCATGTACCAACTGGAAGGATAGTCATATACTATTGTAAGAACAATAGTCAGATACTATTAGTAGAACAATAGTTAGGTACTATTAGTAGAACAGTAACATCGAGTGACTAGGATAAAGGGAGTCAAATGAATCAGGAAAGGCCAGTGATAGTATGGAAGTATATTTAGATAATTCAGCAACGACCAGGTGTTTTAAAGAAGTAGCTGCGCTGATGACTCAAATTATGTGCGAGGATTATGGGAATTCATCAAGTCTTCACCGAAAGGGCGTTCAGGCAGAAAAATATATTCGATACGCAAAAGAAGTGATTTCCAGAAATTTAAAGGTAAATGAAAAGGAAATTATTTTTACCTCAGGAGGAACAGAAGCTGATAATCTGGCAATCATTGGTGGTGCACATGCTAATTGTAGAGCAGGAAAGCACGTCATTACTACACAAATTGAGCATCCTGCTGTTATGCAGTCCATGAAGCAACTGGAGGAAGAGGGCTTTCGGGTAACGTATCTGCCGGTGGATTCCAAAGGATGTATTCATTTAGCTGATTTGAAGCGTGCAATTACAGGGGAGACTATTCTGGTATCTATTATGCATACCAATAACGAAATTGGTTCCCTACAGCCCATTACGGAAGCCGGTGCTTTAATAAAAAGAATTAATCCCAGAATTTTATTTCATGTAGATGCAGTACAAGGTTATGGAAAATTTAAGATTTATCCTCATAAAATGAAGATTGATTTACTGTCGGTCAGTGGCCATAAAATTCACGGACCTAAAGGGGTAGGATTTTTATTTGTAGATGAAAAAGCGAAGATAAAACCGATTACTTACGGAGGCGGTCAGCAAAACGGTATGCGTTCGGGAACGGAAAACGTATCAGGTATTGCAGGAATGGCCAAAGCGGTAGAACTGATTTATCGAAATATTGAACAGGATACGCAAAAACTCTACGAGTTAAAGAATGCCTTTGTAAAGGGTGTGCAAAAGATTGAGAATGTGATTGTGAACGGACCATTAGATGAAGCAGGCGCACCCCATGTGGTCAGTGTTTCCATTAGAGGGATTCGCAGCGAAGTGATTCTTCATGCATTGGAAGATAAAGGAATTTATGTTTCTGCCGGCAGCGCCTGTGCAGCTCATAAATCACAGCCGTCTGCTACATTACAGGCAATTGGGATGGAGAAAGAACTGCTTAGTTCCACGCTCCGATTCAGCTTCTCTGTGTTTACTACCATGGATGAAATAGACTATACTTTGAAAACAATGTATGATATAATTCCAATGCTCAGAAAATATACCAGAAAATAATAGCGGGGAGTCAGCTCCCCGTTATTTGCAATAAAATAGGCACCCGACGACTTAGTAAAGGTTGTTGTGTCAGGTTTAGGAAAGGTTTGGTAATTGATTTATGTTTACGGATTTTTTGATTAAGTATGCAGAAATAGGTGTTAAAGGTAAGAATAAATATTTATTTGAAGAGGCATTGGCTCATCAGATTAAATATGCCATGAAACGTTGCGAAGGTGAATTCAAGATTACTCGAACAGACGGCAGAATCTATGTACATGCTTTGTCGGATTTTGATTTTGATGAAGCAGTAGACAATCTGAAGACAGTTTTTGGCATATCCAGTATTTGTCCGGTTGTGCATGTGGAAGATGAAGGCTATGAGAAGTTGACAACTGCTATTGTGGACTATATGAACAAAACCTATGGGGACAAGCAGTTGACCTTTAAAGTAATGGCCAGACGTGCCAGAAAAAATTATCCCATGGATTCCATGGAACTGAACAGAGAACTTGGAGGAGTGATTTTAGATGCTTTTCCCAATATGAAGGTAGATGTACATAAACCGGATGTATTGCTTCATGTGGAAATTCGTGAAAAGATTTATATCTATTCAATCGAAATACCCGGACCGGGCGGCATGCCTGTTGGGAGTAACGGCAAAGCGATGTTGCTTTTATCAGGCGGAATTGATTCTCCTGTAGCCGGTTACATGATTGCGAAACGTGGTGTGAAAATCGATGCAGTGTATTTTCATGCACCGCCATATACAAGTGACCGTGCAAAGCAGAAAGTAATTGATTTGGCCAAGCTGGTTTCCAGATATTCAGGACCGGTCTATTTGCATGTGATAAACTTTACGGATATTCAACTTTATATTTATGATAAATGCCCTCACGAGGAACTGACGATTATTATGCGACGCTATATGATGAAAATAGCTGAAATGATTGCCAACGATACTGGTTGTTTGGGATTGATTACAGGCGAAAGTATTGGACAGGTAGCGTCACAGACTGTGCAGTCACTGGCTGTAACAAATGAAGTATGTAATCTTCCTGTTTTCCGACCTTTGATTGGATTTGACAAGATGGAAATCGTGGAAGTTTCAGAAAAAATAGGTACTTATGAAACTTCGATTTTGCCCTTTGAAGATTGTTGTACGATTTTTGTGGCAAAACACCCGGTAACAAAACCGAATTTAAATATAATCAAGAGACATGAGATGTATTTATCTGAAAAGATAGATGAATTGGTTCAGCAGGCGCTGGATACGCAAGAGGTTGTTGTTGCAAAATGGGAATAATCAGTAACGAGTAATTGATAAAAGAAAAGAGCTGACCATTAGGTCAGCTCTCTGATAATCATTGTGCAGTTACTAAATCATGTAAGGTTTTAAGATAGCAAGAACCTCATCTACACTGTCTTCTGCATGGATATTTAAATCGATAGGCTTAGATAAATCTAAACTGAAGATACCCATAATGGATTTTGCATCAATTACATATCTTCCTGATACTAAGTCAAAGTCATAATCGAATTTTGTAATATCGTTTACAAAAGATTTTACCTTGTCAATTGAATTTAATGAAATCTGAATTGTTTTCATTGTAATTACCTCCTTAAATTTTTCATACCTTCTGCTTATAATAGTAATCGGTGGGACTGAAAAAGTCAATGCTAAAACAATACAAAAAATATGGTGATAAATATGAAAAGTGTAGCATTTCACAACCTGGGTTGCAAAGTGAACGGATATGAGATGGACTTTATGCAACAAATTTTAACGGAAAAAGGATATAAAATTGTACCATTTGATGCAAAAGCGGATATTTATATTATCAATACCTGTACAGTTACCAATATTGCCGATCGCAAAAGCAGGCAAATGTTGCATCGTGCAAAGAAACTCAACCCCCAGTCTGTGGTGGTAGCAGTAGGCTGTTACGTACAAACCGGCCAAGAAGATGTTTTGCGAGATATGAGTATTGATTTGGCAATTGGAAATAATCGAAAGAAAGATTTGATTCCCATACTGGAAGAATATCTGGCTCAAAAAGAAGAGAGTGCAAATCAGCAAGAGAGTAGCAAAACACTTTATGGCAAGACGATTTTGGATATTGGTAAGACCGATGAATACGAAACTATGCAGCTGACCCATACAACGGAACATACCAGAGCTTTTATTAAGGTACAGGACGGGTGCAATCAATTTTGCTCCTATTGTATTATTCCCTATGCTAGAGGAAGAATCAGAAGTCGTGAAATGCAGGATGTGTTAACAGAGGTGCAGGAGCTGGCAGCCAACGGCTACCGAGAGGTAGTACTGACCGGTATTCATTTAAGCTCCTATGGCATGACAGAAGGAAATGACTTTACCAAAAGCAAGCTGGGAGAATTGATACAGGCCATACAACAGGTGGAGGGGATTGAGCGTATCCGCTTAGGCTCTCTGGAACCCAGAATTATAACGAAAGAATTTGTGCAAGTACTGGCAAATTGCAATAAACTATGTCCGCATTTTCATTTATCCTTACAAAGTGGCCGTGATACCGTTTTGAAAAGAATGAATAGAAAGTATACAACTGAGGAATACTACGAAAAGGTATGTTTATTACGAAGCTATTTTAGTGAGCCAGCTATTACTACGGATGTAATCGTAGGTTTTCCAGGAGAAACAGAAGAAGAATTCAGTAGTACAAAAGAGTTTCTGGACAAGGTTAAATTCTATGAAATGCATATTTTCAAGTATTCCAAAAGACAGGGAACAGTAGCTGCTGATATGGAAAATCAGATACCGGAAGCAGTTAAAACACACCGAAGCAATGAATTGTTGAAAATGGAACAGGAACAGTCCGTGCAATTCAGAGAGCGTTATTTACATAAAGAAGTAGAGGTACTTTTTGAAGAAGAAAAGGAAATTGCTCATAACATCTATCAAATTGGACACACCAGAGAGTACATACGAGTAGCCGCTGCAGCAGAACAAAACCTGCAGGGAACTGTTCGGAAGGGCAAGACAGAGCAATTTTTGGATTTGGATATTTTGCTGTTAAAAATGTAAATACATTGAATTTTATTGGAAAATAGAGTAAGATAGGTACGAATGGACGTAAAATTAAGAGGTGTTATGTATGCAGGATTTAGGAAATACACAATTTTTTAGAGTAGAGACAGATAATACCAGCGTCAAAGAAATATTTAAAGACGTTTATGCGGCATTAACGGAAAAAGGTTATAATCCTGTCAATCAGATTGTGGGTTATATTATGTCAGGTGATCCTACCTATATTACCAGCTATAAAAATGCCAGAAGCCTGATTATGAAGGTGGAAAGAGATGAGTTGGTAGAAGAATTGCTGACAGAGTATATTCATACATTTACAGAAGGTAAGTAGCAGCGGTAGCTGAGCGGAGATAGGATTATGCGAATAATGGGCTTGGATTTCGGAGCAAAAACAGTGGGTGTAGCAATTAGTGACCCTCTTCTTATTACTGCTCAGGGAATAGAAATTATCAGAAGAAAAGAAGAAAATAAACTGAGACAAACGCTTGCCAGAATAGAAGAATTAGTCGAAGAATATGAAGTGGAGGAAATTGTACTGGGTCTTCCTAAAAATATGAATGATACATTGGGTCCCAGAGTAGAAATAACAATGGAGTTTAAAGATAAGCTGGAACGACGCACCGGACTTATGGTACATACATGGGATGAAAGACTGACAACCGTAGCAGCTGACAGAACGATGATGGAGGCAGGAGTTCGCCGAGAGAATCGAAAGGACTATGTGGATAAAATTGCAGCAGTGCTGATACTGCAGGGCTTTTTAGACTGCCGTAAAATGAAATTAGGAGAAGAATAATTGGACAAAGTCAAATTTTTATTGGATACAGAAGAAAGCGTTGAATTTTATGTTTTAGAGCAGACCAAGCTGGGAGGATATCAGTATATTCTGGTAACAGATGTTGCTGAAGGCGATGGAGAGGCTCTGATTCTGAAAGAGACAACAAGCCAGTCGCAGCAGGAAAGTGTTTATGAAATTGTAGAAGATGATACAGAATTAGCGGCTGTTGCGTCGGTATTTGAGAATCTTTTGGAGGACGTTGATTTGACATAGCAGTATGAAATCGGAGTAATTATGGCATTTGACAGAGAAGATTTTAGAACTCTTTTAAAGAACAAAGGATTAAAGGTTACAAACCAGAGATTACTGGTTTTAGAAGCGTTGTCTGCGTGGCCCGGCCGTCATCTGACAACAGAAGAAATATATGAGATAGTTAAAACAGATTGCCCGGAGATAGGATTGGCAACTGTCTATAGAACAATACAGTTACTGTTAGAATTACACTTGATTGATCGCATTAATCTGGATGATGGATTTATACGTTATGAAATCGGAACGGAAAACCTAAACGTATCAAAGCACCATCATCATCATTTGATATGTCAGGGGTGTGGCAAAGTAATATCTTTCGAAGACGACTTATTAGAGGAGCTAGAGGATAATATTTATCATACGACTGGATTTGAGGTTGTGGATCATGAGGTGAAACTCTACGGGTACTGCAAAGAATGTGGAGGAAAACCTGATTGAAAAAAAATGAACAAAGTAGTAGCTCAAGACTAAAGATAATACCTTTAGGAGGTCTTGAGCAAATCGGCATGAATATTACTGCCTTTGAGTACGAAGACAGTATTATTGTGGTGGATTGCGGATTGTCTTTTCCGGAGGACGACATGCTGGGAATTGACCTGGTCATTCCGGATGTAACTTATTTAAAGAACAATATTGAAAAGGTAAAAGGCTTTTTAATTACCCATGGGCATGAAGATCATATAGGTGCATTACCTTATGTATTACGGGATATTAATATACCGATTTATGCAACGAAATTGACTATGGGAATTATTGAGAACAAGCTCAAAGAGCATAATCTTGTCAATAATACCAAGCGTAAGGTTGTAAAATTTGGACAATCCATTAATTTGGGTGTGTTTAGAATTGAATTTATTAAAACAAATCACAGTATTGTGGATGCGGCAGCATTGGCAATTTATTCGCCTGCAGGAGTGGTTGTTCACACCGGCGATTTTAAAGTGGATTATACACCGGTATTTGGAGATTCCATTGATTTACAGCGATTTGCGGAAATCGGCAAAAAAGGTGTACTGGCATTGATGTGCGATTCAACCAATGCAGAGAGACCGGGATTTACACAATCCGAGAAAACAGTTGGCAAAACTTTTGATATTTTGTTTCAGGAGCATAAAAATACCAGAATTATTGTGGCAACCTTTGCTTCTAATGTAGACCGTGTACAGCAGATTATAAATTCTGCCAATAAATTCGACCGAAAAGTAGTGGTAGAAGGTCGCAGCATGGTCAATATTATTGAAACAGCTACGAATTTAGGCTATTTAAATATACCTGAAAATACATTAATTGACACAGAGATGTTAAAGAATTATCCGGATGAAAAGACAGTAATTATTACTACAGGCAGCCAGGGAGAAAGTATGGCAGCCCTTAGCCGTATGGCGGAGGACAATCACCGAAAGATTTCCATAGGACCAAGAGATACGGTTATTTTCTCTTCTCACCCCATTCCGGGTAATGAAAAAGCGGTTACAAATGTAATAAATGAATTGTTATTAAAAGGTGCAGATGTTATTTTTCAGGATGTTCATGTTTCGGGACATGCTTGTGAAGAAGAGATTAAATTAATTTATACATTGGTACATCCCAAGTATGCAATACCGGTACATGGTGAATATAAACATTTAAAGGCACAGGCTAAAATTGCCGAGAATTTAGGTATAGCCAAAGATAATATCTTTATCCTACGTTCCGGAGATGTATTGGAGTTTTCTGAGGAAAAGGCAGAAGTAACAGGCAAGGTGCCGGTAGGTGATATTCTGGTAGACGGTTTGGGCGTCGGTGATGTCGGAAATATCGTCCTTAGAGACAGACAGCATTTGGCAGAAGACGGAATTATGATAGTCGTTCTTGGTTTAGATGATGCGGATCAATTGGTAAGCGGACCGGATATTGTATCCAGAGGTTTCGTATATGTGCGAGAGTCCGATGTATTAATGGAGGAAGCAAGACTTGTAGTAGATGAAGCCGTTGAAAATTGTCTGCGAAGAGGTGTGTCTGATTGGGGCAAACTTAAGAATGCTATTAAGGATTCTTTAAGTGAATATGTTTGGAAAAAGACAAAACGTCGTCCTATGATTTTGCCGATTATTATGGAGATTTAAGGGGGTTTCGCGACTATGCTGGATAGTCATATAAAAAATGCTTCTGTGAAGTTTGTGAAAGCAGTCCGAGATACGGAAGCGTATAAAAAATATTATTACCAGCTGGAAACTTTAAAGCAAAATCCCGAGTTATATCAGCAGGTGAATGAGTTTCGCAAACATAATTTTGAAATACAGAATACAACGCAGGTGGATGAACTTTTTGATAAAATGGATTCCTTTGAGAAGGAATATGAACGATTTTGTGAGAATCCAATCGTAGATGATTTCCTGCGGGCGGAACTGGCTTTTTGCAGAATGATGCAGGAAGCAACCATATTTATTACGGAAGAATTAGATTTTCAATAAAGAGTATTAAGCAGTAATCAGGCAGTAAATGGAGGTTTTTATGAATGTAAAGTATCTGATTGGTACTGTAATCGAGACAATCGTAAAAGTGGTTATACTGGCAGCCGTTATTATATTTGTATTTCGAACTGCTACACAGGCTTATGACTTCGGATATCGGGTATTTGCAGATGAACCGGTATCAATATCCGGCGGTAGAACCATTACAGTAGGGATTGCAGAAGATGCATCGGTTAAGGACATTGCTGAAATGTTACAGGATAAGGGACTCATCGAGGATGCGCAGCTATTTGTGGTACAGGAATTGCTTTCTGCACATCATGACCAGATCCTTCCCGGCATCTATGATTTGAGTACAGATATGAAGGCGGAACAAATGCTGGAAATTATGTCTACACCTCCGGAAGAGACTACTGAAAATGCTGAGGATACAGCACTTCCAATAAGTGAATAAAGGATGAATGATTGTGATAACAGAAGAACGAATTAGCACGTTTATCAATTCTTTTAGTACAGGAAATACACCTTTTTTAGATGAAATTGAGCAGTATGCAATCAAAACCAATGTACCTGTTATACGACCTCAGATGCAAAGCTTGCTAAAGCTTTTATTGGCAATGAAACAGCCAAAGCAAATTCTGGAGGTGGGAACAGCCATTGGTTTTTCTGCTTTACTGATGAGCGAGTATGGACCGGCTGACTGTCATATTACCACCATAGAAAAATACGAAAAAAGGATTCCAATCGCCAAAGAAAATTTTAGCAAGTCCGGACAAGGCAATCGAATTACTCTTTTAGAGGGAGATGCCACAGAGCTGCTAAAAGAATTGAAGGAAAAATATGACTTTATTTTTATGGATGCGGCTAAAGGTCAGTATATTCATTTTCTGCCCAATATTTTAGCACTGATGCCTATTGGTGGAATTCTCATATCCGATAACGTATTACAAGACGGGGATATATTGGAATCTCGTTATGCAGTGACCAGAAGGGACCGTACCATTCACAGCAGAATGCGAGAATATTTATACGAATTAAAGCATAATGAACAGTTGCAGACAGATATATTACCGGTTGGTGACGGTGTCACAATCAGTGTAAAAATCAAGTAGCGATTTTTTGCGGAAAGGCATGGTGGTTCTATGCAAAAACCGGAATTACTCATACCGGCCAGTTCCTTAGAGGTCTTGAAAACAGCAGTTCACTTTGGAGCAGATGCAGTCTATATAGGCGGAGAAGCTTTTGGCCTTCGAGCCAAAGCCAAGAATTTTTCTAAGGAAGATATGCTAAAGGGAATTGAATTTGCCCATAAACACGGAGTAAGGGTGCATGTAACTGTTAATATTTTGGCGCATAATTATGATTTACAGGGTGCGGAAGATTATTTACGGGAACTGCGGCAGATGAAGCCGGATGCTCTGATTATAGCAGATCCGGGTTTATTTACTTTAGCAAAAGAGGTCTGTCCTGAAATTGATATTCATATTTCTACGCAGGCCAATAATACAAATTATATGACTTATTTATTTTGGCATAAACTGGGAGCCAAAAGAGTGGTTTCTGCCAGAGAATTGTCTTTGCAGGAAATCAAAGAAATCAGAAGCCAGATTCCGACAGATATGGAGATAGAAAGCTTTATCCATGGAGCTATGTGTATATCTTATTCGGGAAGATGTCTGCTTAGTAATTTCCTTACAGGAAGAGATGCAAATCACGGTGCCTGTACCCACCCCTGTCGCTGGAAATATTCCCTGATGGAAGAAACCAGACCGGGAGAGTATTTTCCGGTTTATGAAAATGAACGAGGCACTTATATATTTAACTCCAAGGATTTGTGCATGATTGAACATATTCCTGAAATGGTTGAGGCTGGAATCAACAGCTTTAAAATTGAAGGCAGAATGAAGACAGCACTCTATGTAGCGACTGTAGCCCGAACCTATCGGCATGCCATTGATGATTATTTGGAAAGTAAAGAGAAGTATTTAGCCAATATGGAATGGTATAAAGAAGAAATATCCAAGTGTACCTACCGACAGTTTACGACTGGTTTTTATTTTGGCAAACCCAATGAAAATACGCAGATATACGATACAAATACCTATATCAGCGAATATATTTATCTTGGAAGCATCGAAAAGGTAGAGCAAGGATTGGCACAAATAGAGCAAAAGAATAAATTTTGTGTCGGTGATACCATAGAAATTATGAAACCGGATGGAACCAATTTATCCACCAAAGTACTGGCCATGTATAACGACGAGGGGGAGAGCGTAGACAGCGCACCTCATTCCAGACAGATTCTTAGGTTGGAATTAGATCAAATTCCAGAGAAATATGATATATTACGCGTGAAGGCAACAGAGCCACAATGAACACTTAACAGTAAAAAAATGATGACAGATAGGCAAAGCTGATGTAAAATGAGCATCAGTATATGACTTGGTTACGAAGGAAAGGGACAATAAAGATGAGTGAAACAATCCATGTAGAAGAGTTGTTTGGTAGCAGTGTATTTAATCAGGCAGTTATGAAAGAACGTCTGCCCAGAGATGTATTTAAGGAAGTTAAGAAAGTGATGGATCAGGGAGGAGAACTTTCTCGTACGAATGCCAATGTAGTTGCGAAAGCAATGAAGGATTGGGCAGTAGAGAAAGGGGCAACTCATTATACACACTGGTTCCAGCCATTAACGGGCATTACCGCTGAAAAACATGATTCTTTTGTATCTCATCCAGACGAAAATGGCAAGATGCTCATGGAGTTTTCCGGAAAGGAGTTGATTAAGGGAGAACCGGATGCGTCTTCTTTTCCATCTGGAGGTCTTCGTGTAACTTTTGAAGCAAGAGGCTATACAGCATGGGACATCACTTCTCCTGCTTTTATTAAAGAAACAGCAACAGGACCTACTCTTTGTATACCCACAGCATTCTGCTCCTATACAGGAGAAGCTTTAGATAAGAAAACACCCTTACTTCGTTCTATAGAAGCAATTGATAAACAAGCCCTTCGTATCGTACGGTTATTTGGCAATACACAGGCACATAAAGTCATTGCTTCTGTTGGTGCTGAACAGGAATACTTCTTAGTGGACCAAAATAAAGCCATGCAGCGTGAAGACCTGATTTTCGCAGGAAGAACTTTGTTTGGTGCTGCAGCTCCTAAAGGTCAGGAAATGGATGACCATTATTTTGGTGTTATCAGAGAGCGCGTAGGCGCTTATATGCGTGACTTGAATATTGAACTTTGGAAGCTGGGCGTAACAGCTAAGACACAGCACAATGAAGCAGCACCCGCACAGCATGAATTGGCACCTATTTATGAATCTGCCAATATTGCAGTAGACCATAATCAGTTAATCATGGAAACCATGAAAAGGGTTGCCGGTAAGCATGGTTTGCGTTGTCTTTTACATGAAAAGCCATTTGAAGGCGTGAATGGTTCCGGTAAGCACAATAACTGGTCCATTAATACAGATAACGGCGTTAATTTATTAGAGCCTGGGGATACACCCAATGAAAATATTCAGTTCTTACTGGTACTGGCATGTATTATGAAAGCAGTGGATACACATGCAGATTTGTTGCGTCAAAGTGCTTCTAATGTTGGAAATGACCATAGACTGGGTGCGCATGAAGCACCACCGGCAATTATATCTATCTTTTTGGGTGAACAGCTGGAAGATGTGGTAAAACAGTTGGTGGAAACAGGTATTGCTTCTAAATTAATTGAGGGAGGAACTCTTCAAACAGGCGTTTCTACTTTGCCTGATTTCAAGAAAGACGCAACAGACAGAAACAGAACTTCACCTTTTGCCTTTACAGGAAACAAGTTTGAATTCC
>CAZNAP010000045.1:0-17979 GCA_964571145.1 uncultured Lachnospiraceae bacterium
GCAAGCAGGGTGGAACCGCGTATGATACGTCCCATGCATTACGAAAGTAGTGCGTGGGATTTTTTTGTGAACAGAGTTCTCAGGTATGAGGAAGAAAGCGAGGAAGAAAGGATGAAGATTCAGTTAAAGGATGGTTCAGTTAAGGAATATCAAAAAGCAATGAGTGTATACGACATTGCAGCAGATTTAAGTGAAGGACTTGCCAGAGTGGCATGTGCCGGAGAAGTAGATGGAAAAGTGGTAGATTTACGAACAGTAATCGAAGAGGACTGCGCACTAAGCATTCTCACCCCCAATGATGCAGAGGGATTAAGAGTAGTCAGACATACTTGCTCGCACGTGATGGCAGAAGCAGTTAAAAGAGTATTCCCTGAAGCAAAACTGGCGATTGGCCCCAGTATTGATACCGGTTATTATTACGACTTTGAGCATGAACCCTTTTCCAGAGATGATTTGGATAAAATTGAAGCGGAAATGAAGAAAATAATCAAAGAAGGTCACGCACTGGAACGATATACGTTGCCCAGAGCAGAAGCTATTAAGTTTATGCAGGAAAAGGGCGAACCCTATAAAGTAGAGTTGATTCAGGATTTGCCGGAGGATGCAGAAATATCCTTTTATAGTCAGGGCGATTTTACAGATTTATGTGCAGGACCTCATTTGATGAGTACCAAGAATATCAAGGCGTTTAAGCTTACGTCTTCTTCAGGTGCTTACTGGAGAGGCAATTCAGATAATGCCATGTTGCAGAGAATATACGGAACAGCCTTTAATAAGAAAGAAGAACTGGCTGATTATTTGGAATACTTGGAGAATATTAAGCTGCGTGACCATAATAAACTGGGTCGTGAAATGGAATTGTTTACTACAGTTGATGTAATCGGACAAGGATTACCGCTGTTAATGCCTAAGGGTACCAGAATGATTCAGACTATGCAGCGTTGGATTGAAGATGAAGAAGAAAAACGCGGTTATGTGAGAACGAAAACACCACTAATGGCTAAGTCTGATTTGTATAAGATTTCAGGACACTGGGGTCATTACAAAGAAGGTATGTTTATTTTAGGCGATGAGGATAAGGATAAAGAGGTCTTTGCGCTCCGTCCTATGACGTGCCCGTTCCAATACTATGTATTTAAAGCAAGCCAGAAGAGCTATCGTGATTTGCCTTGCAGATATGGTGAAACATCCACTCTTTTCCGAAATGAGGATTCCGGTGAAATGCATGGCTTGACCAGAGTGCGCCAGTTTACCATTTCAGAGGGACATTTAATCGTAAGACCGGATCAGATGGTCAAGGAATTCAAAGATTGTATTGCGTTAGCACAGTATTGCTTACAAACACTGGGACTGGAAGAAGATGTAACTTATCACCTTTCCAAATGGGATCCCAATAATAAAGATAAGTATATTGGCGAACCGGAAGACTGGAATCAATCAGAGGACCATATTTGTCAGATTCTGACAGAACTGCAAATTCCTTTCACAGAGGATGTGGGAGAAGCAGCTTTCTACGGACCGAAAGTAGATATCAATGCGAAGAATGTATATGGCAAAGAAGATACTATGATTACCATTCAGTGGGATACTCTGCTGGCCGAACAATTCGATATGTATTATATTGACCAGAATGGCGACAAGATTCGTCCTAATATTATTCACAGAACTTCTATGGGATGCTATGAGAGAACGCTGGCATGGTTAATTGAGAAGTATGAAGGCAAATTCCCTACATGGCTTTGCCCGGAACAGGTCAGAGTGTTGCCTATTTCAGAAAAATATGAAGACTATGCAAATCAAGTTTTGCAGCAGCTTAAAGATAATGGGATTTGGGCTGAAATAGATGCGCGTTCCGAGAAGATTGGCTTCAAGATTCGTGAAACCAGACTTGCTAAAGTACCTTATATGTTAGTGGTAGGGCAGCAGGAAGAAGCTGATGGAACTGTTTCTGTAAGAAGCCGCTTCGCCGGAGATGAAGGCGTAAAACCTCTGGCTGAGTTTATTGACCAGATTTGCAAAGAAATCAGAACCAAAGAAATCAGGAAAGTAGAAGTAGATAAAGAAGCATAAAACTCTCTGAATTAGTCACCCAATGACTGGAAAGAGAAAGGTAGAAAGATGCAGAGAAACAAATGGGAAAACATAGCAGGAATCATATTATTTCTGGTTAGCGCCGGTTTACTTGGTGTTTCTTTTTTTCTGTGTTTCAGTACAGATATCTGGTATGATGAACTGTTTACCATGGGGCTGGGCAATCAGCCCCTTGGAGATTTGATTTCGATTACCGCCAGAGATGTACATCCCCCGTTTTACTATATGATTATTAAGTTTGCCCTGTTTATGTCGGACATTACAACAGGAAGTATAAATCAGGTGGTAATTGCCAAACTGGTGTCTGTGCTTCCTTTTTTCTTGTGTTTGATTTATGCAGCTACGCTGATACGCAAAAACTTTGGGTTGCTTACGGCAGGATTGTTTAGCTTCTTATTAGTGACAATGCCGAATCTGGCTGATTATACAGTGGAAATCAGAATGTATGGATTTGCATTATTTTTTGTAACAGCAGCCATGCTTCATGCTTATGAGTTGGTGAAAGCGCAACTCAACGATGAAACAAAAGTGACCCGATTTAATAAATGTTATGTAAACATAGTTATGTTAACTATATATGCCTTAGCTGCTTGCTATACACATTACTTTGCTTGTGTGGCAGCTTGTATGGTGTATCTGTATTTATTAATTATGCTCCTTGTTCGTAAAGAATGGAGAAATGTTGGGAAGCCTTTTGTTGTTAGTACTGTAGTCTGTATTGTGGGATATTTGCCTTGGCTGTTAACAGTGGTTACAATGCAGGTGGAGAAAGTGAGTGAAAACTACTGGATTCAACCATTGAGTATCAGAACGCTTGGCGGCTGTGTCAAGTTTTTGCTTAAGCCTCTGTTTACTTCTGAAATGGTTAACATAATAGTTGCAGCACTCCTATTTGGAAGCTTCGGGTTACTGTTTGTGTTATATGCACGAAAAGTATTCATCAAGAAAGAAGAAACAGGTGCAGCTTTTGGTTTCATAACCGGTTGTATAGGTGCTTTGGCTGGCTTGGTGGCTTTTGGTTTCTTAGCGTCTTTCCTTATTCGACCCATTTTTGTATATCGCTATATGTTGCCCGCAGTGGGTGTGTTTTGGTTGGCAATGTCCATTCTTGTGATGCAATTGAAACCCCGAACAATATTATTGTATTTATTTATGTTGTTGCTGGTAATAACAGGCCTTCGCAATTATCGCGCCTTTTATGGGGAAGAAATGTGGAAAAGAGTTAATATGCAGCTAGCAAATGAAGCAATTGCAGCAATTCCGGAGGAAGCAGTGTTGATTTGCAATTTTAATCAGACACAAGCAGTGACTTCTTATTATGTGCCGAATGAATCTTATTTGTGGTATGGGGAACCGGAACAACTGATTCAGGAGATGTTTCCCAATAACCATGCTTTGGTCGAGAGTGAATTTACAGATGAAGTCGGTATAAATCAGATTACAGCGCTTTTAATGAGTGGAAAACAGGTTTATTTTCTGGGGAGTGGTAATGCCAGAGAGGAACTGATTGGGAAGTGGAAAGCAGAAATGATTTCTGCAACAGAGGAAGCGGATATTTTATTGGAAAGATATTGGATGAAAATATTTAGACTATTTGCAGAATAATCGTAAATAATCACATTTATAAGCGACTTTCATTGACGATACAACGAAAAGACTGTAAAATACAATTAATGGCAAAAATGCTACATCAGACAAAATGATGGGGGAACTTATGAATATTTATTCTACATATTTTGATAGAAGTAAGCAGGCGGACAAGCATAGAGATAATCGTGGTTTTACTCTCGTAGAGATGATTATAGTCATGGTTATTTTAACGGTACTTGCCGCTATTTTAATTCAGGGATTAATGGGTTGGATTGACGAAGCCAAAGGAAAACAGTTTGTGCTCAGTGCAAGAAGCGTTTATATGTCAGCACAGGCAATTGAATCCGAGAAATATGCGGCATGGGACGGAACAGCAGCAAATGCTGATCATAATCTGAGCGAACAGGATAAAAACAGAATTTACAGAATGGCGGATGTTGAAGATGCTGTGATTACAAGCGTAACATTTGAGAGTGATTCCTTAGGAGGAGAGGGTGCATCCTCTAATCATGCTTATTTTACCATTATTGGAATTGCGGTAGAGTTTGACGGGGCAACAGTCACACTTTCTGATGGTGTCTGGACAGTTGTTCAATAATCTAAGGGAGAAGTCGTTCGGATAAAAGCACGAGCGACTAAGAGTATTGTTAGCGGTGTATAGTATTAGGACACCGCTAATCTATATATTATGGAGGGTACTGATGGCTAAATACCAATATCAAGCCAGAAATAAACAGGGTAAAATCGTAGATGGCATCATGAGTGCTTTTGATGAGGACGATTTATATAGGCGGCTGAAGGAAGAGGATAAATTTCTGATTCAAGCAGTCAGTGATATAGAAGAACAAAAAATGCGCCAACTTCCGGCACTGATGTTATCGGAATGCAATAGAGAGCTGGGGGATATGTTGAGTGCAGGAGTAACCTTGGTTAAGGCATTGACGATTTTATCACAGGAAGAAACCAGAAAGTCTGGAGAAAGACAGATTTTAGCTCAGGTTTTGAAGCTGGTGAGACAGGGAGAAGCCATATCGGATGCTATGGAACAACAAAGAGGTGCTTTTCCTCTATTAATGGTCAATATGTACAGGGCAGCAGAGACAAGCGGAAAATTAGCGGATACAGCCAAACGTTTGGCCGTACATTACGAGAAGGAGCATCAGCTAAATACCAAAGTACGTGGAGCAACAGTATATCCTAAAATACTCAGTGTTTTGATTTTAGCGGTAGTGATTTTTATTGTAGGCTTTATTTTGCCACAATTATCCGGTTTGTTTGATACATTACCACAGTTGCCGCTACCAACCAGAATTTTATTTGGCCTGAATGATTTCATACAGAGTCAGTGGAAGGTGCTGTTGATTGCTCTTGTATTATTGGTTGCATTTTTTATCGTAATCAGTAAAATGGCTTCGGTACAGATGTGGAAAGACAAAGTGAAGCTGAAAGTGCCATTTATTGGGAAAATATATATGATTGTTTATACGGCAAGATTTGCCAGAAGCCTGAGTTCTTTGTATAGTGCAGGCATTCCGATTATCACAGCGATGCAGGTGGCTAGAAGAACAATCGGAAATTGTTATATTGAAAAGCAGTTTGATGAAGCTATCAGTAAACTCCGTGCAGGAAAGCCGTTAAGTGAAGCACTGGATGGAATCAAAGGATTTAGACGAAAACTTGCATCAGTTATCAGAGTAGGCGAGGAAAGTGGCGATTTAGTGCAGATGCTGGATGCCATAGCGGATTCTTTTGACTATGAATCTGAAATGGCAATTAATCGAATGATTCATTATTTAGAACCACTGTTGATATTAGTAATGGCATTTATTATTGGTTTTATCATAATTGCAGTCATGATGCCCATTTATGATTCTTACTCTGCGATTGGCTCGGCAGCATATTATTAGGAAGGAGCACGAAGTGACAACTATTTTATACTTATCCAATCAACTTGTTCAGGCAGTAAAAATGAAAGGCAAAAAAGTAAGCCATGTCTGTCAGGAAAAGGCTCCTGAGGGAAGCATTATTAATGGCATTATTACCGATGAGGAAGTATTTCTGGACTGGATTGGACGTTTCTTTTTCAAGAATAGACTTTCCAAGAAGAAGTGCCAGTTAGTCATAAACAGCACGCAAATCCATATGCGTGTACTGAAATTGCCCAAAACCGGCAATATAGAACTTTTGAATATGATTGCACGTGAATATTCTGATATCAGGACAGAGAAAACGGTCTTTACCTATCAAGTATTGGAAAATGACCCCCATGATAAAATGCAGCGAATCCTGGCAATGGCAGTAGAAAAGGACTTCATTATTTCCTATTTACGTCTTTTTGCACAGGCAGGAATTGAGGTTACAACAGTAGAATCGGCGATTACCCGGTTTATTCATCGTTTTTCAAATCATTCAGAAATTCAGACTAACAACTGTATTGTACAGATATTGGATGGCGCTGATTTAATCAGTATGCTGTTTGTAAAGGGCGTTTATCTTTATTCACAGAAAAATCGAATTTTCAATGTGACAGATGAAAGTATTTTAATCAATGAAGCGGAGGCAGTATTAGGCAGGCTACAACAGTTTGCAACCTCACAACAGATTGAAGATCCGATTTCAACAGTTTTCTTATGCGGTCAGAACCAAAAGCAGCTGAAAGAAACACTAGAGGACTCCAGAAATCTATCTACGCAGCTTTCGTTAAAACTATATACAGAACCTAAAATTAAATTACCAAAGAGGGTTGATTTTATCTATCCTATAACAGGTATGGCGAAACAGGATAAGAAGCAGAATTTCGTGCGCTATATGAAGAAGGACAGCATTGAAGCGGCTAAACGTAAGGGGAAAGCATTATTGTTTTTGCCAGTTATCTGCGTATTGACTGTTTGCTTGCTTATTACCGCTTATTTAGGCGGTAGATGGCTGTTAACTAGCAATGAGGTCAGCCAATTGCAAAAAACAATGGAGAATCCGGAAGCAGTCAGTGCACATACTGCATATGAATTGGCAGAATTGAACGTTGGTGTGATGGAAAAGAAGATGGAACAGGCGAAAATCCTTTGGAATCATCTCATGAGTTATCCAACGATTAATACCGATATCAGAAATATTTTATCTGAATGTGCCGGAGATAAAATCTCAATAGAACTGAAAAGCTTTAACAGAGACAGTGGTGTGATTTCCATAAGTGCAACAGCGAATCGAGTGACAGAAATTAATGGATTTATACAGAATATGCAGGAACAGACAATATTTGAAGCAGTAGAGTATAGTGGATACATCTATATGAAGGAGCAGGATTGTTATAAGATTCATGTTGTTTGTACATTGGCAGCGGAAGCAGGAAGACAGAGAGGTTAATTATAATGAATTTAGCGATATCCGAAAAAGATAAAAAACTTCTGAGCTTATTGATTTCATTGCTACTGATAGCGGTATTCATTTTTCTGGTTTTCAGACCATTTGTACTGGAAAATCAGAGATTGGAAGAGGAAGCAGTAAAAATCAGGCAGGAAGCAACAGACTTAGATGCGAAGTCAATGTTAACCCAAGAAATGCTTGCACAGGAGAAGACCATGTCAGAAGAGATGGAGCTTATTCTGGCAAGATATTATCCTTTAATGCAAAGTCAGCAGGTTGAAAGCATGGCTACAACTCTTATGCTAAATCATAGTCTGGATATTCAGAGTTTGGCAATTATCATGCCGGAGAAGGAAAGTACGCTGAAGTGGTACCAGTATTCAACGGGTGCAGTTACAGCACAGGCAGAAACAGAACAAAAGGAACAGGAAGCGGAAGAAGTATTGGCTCTCTATGTAGCGAAAGCTACTTGTGTAGCAGATGGCTCGTCGGAAAATATTTGGGCTTTAATAGATGATATTTCCGCAAATTACCCAGCGATTAGTATTGCAAATACAGAATGGTCGACTGTGGAACAAACTGTAGCACCGACTACGGGTGAGCAGAACCCCGAAACCGAAGAAGCATATGTTGCACCCAATACCATAACAACAAACAGAGTTACGCTCACTCTTGAGATTTATATGAGCAATCGCTAGTACTACGGACGGAGGATTGTAATGGAAGGAATGACCGGAAAGAACCTGAAAATCGGTGATGTACTGAAGGAACAGGGCTATATAACCAACGAAGAACTGCAAAAAGCATTGGAATCGCAAAGCAATGAAAAAGGGAAGCGCCTGGGACAGGTTCTTATTGAGCAGGGCTTTATTTCTGAAAATCAGATGTTACAGGCTATGGCGGCCAAGATGGATTGCAAGCTGGTGAATGTAAATAATATATCCGTAGATATACATGCTGTTGGCAGAATTCCCAGACAGGTAGCGGAGAGATACTGCGTTTTGGCAATCGGTCAAGAAAATAATAAATTACAGGTAGTGGTTAATGATCCTTTGAATTTTTATGGTCTTGAGGATGTGCGGCAAATTACCGGTATGGAACTGCAGATATTCTTATCTGAAAAAATGCCCCTTGAGAAGGCAATTCATTTTTATTACTCGGAAATATCAGCGAAAGAAGCTGCTGATAAGGCGAATGAGGTCACTGATCAGCCGGTTGCAGAGATGTTGGTTGAAGAGGGAGATGATGACACTCCTGTTATTAATTTGCTGAACAGCTTGATACAACGTGCTTACAGTGCATATGCCAGTGATATTCATATTGAACCCTTTGAAGACAAGACCAGTATTCGTATGCGAATTGACGGAACAATTGTTGATTATGTTACTTTAAAGACCAGTGTTCACAATTCACTGATAGCCAGAATTAAGATACTGGCAGAACTGGATATTGCAGAGCGTAGGGCACCGCAGGATGGACATTTTAAAGTGAAACAAGCGGATGGATTTTTAAATATTCGTGTATCTGTTATTCCTACGGTATTCGGTGAAAAAATTGTACTGCGTCTTCTCAGCAATAACGCTAGAATTGATAATAGTAATCAATTTGGAATGATAGAAGATGATTATAAGAAATTTACCAAGATGCTTCGTTCGCCTAACGGAATCATTTACCTAACCGGCCCCACAGGCTCAGGCAAGACGACGACTCTTTATATGATATTGGAAGAATTAGCGAAGAAGAATGTAAATATTTGTACTATAGAAGATCCTGTTGAGAAGAATTTGGCTAAAGTAAATCAAATGCAGGTCAATCCGTTGGCAGGTCTGACTTTCGAGTCTGGGTTACGAGCATTGCTCAGGCAGGATCCGGATATCATTATGGTTGGTGAAACCAGAGATACTGAGACAGCATCGATTTCAGTCAGGTCAGCATTAACCGGACATTTGGTTTTTTCAACTCTTCATACCAATGATGCGGCGTCTTCTGCCATCAGATTAAGAGATATGGGTCTAGAGCCGTATTTGATTGCAAATTCTATGGTAGGAGTGGCAGCACAGCGACTGATGCGTAAAGTATGTCTGGATTGTTGTCAGGAAGTACCGATGACCCGTGAAGAAATGGAACTGTCAGGTATCAGTGTGTCACCATTTGAAAAGCCCCCCATGATTAAGAAAGCTTGTGGTTGTTCCGCATGTAATAACACTGGTTACAGAGGGCGTATTGCAATTCATGAAATCCTGATGATTGACAGGGAAGTTCGTAACATGATTATGTCAGAAGCGGCTACGGAAGATATTAAAGAATATGCAATCAAAAAACAGGGAATGAGAACGTTAAAGCAGGGTGCTATTACTTACCTGTTAAAAGGGATCACCACAATGGAAGAGGTTGTTAAAGTTGCCTATTACGAAGAATAGTGTACAAGAAAATAAAAATGCTGGCTTTACACTGGTAGAACTGGTGGTGGTTTTCGTTATTATGGTAATGCTGGCATCCCTTAGTGTAGTGGGTGTTTTAGCGTATCAGGATTATGCTGATTACAAACGCCAGAACAGTTATGCACAGACTCTTTTTGTAGCGGCACAAACCAAGCTTACCGGGTACAGTGTACGAGGGCAAAAAGAGCTTATTCAGAAGGTGGCAACCAATCCGTTGCAACTCAGTGAAGTAATTACACCAATAGGCGTAGCTGCTACTGAGAGCGAAAGAGGAATCAATGCCAAAACCGGGGATGTTTATTATTTGATGGGAACTCGTGATACTTATGAAAAGTATTTGGCGGGAGAGTATAGAAACAGAACCGATTCTGACAGTGTTGCTTATCAGGCGCTATACGACCTTTTTGATGAATTTCTAATGGACAAGTCCATATTAAAGGCATGTATTTCAATAGAATTTAATCCTGAGAAGTGTCTCGTTTACAGTGTGATTTATAGCGATAAATGTGGAAGTTTTACTTATACCAAAGCAAACAAGACCGGAAGAGTTAATATTTTAAATAGGCAAGAAGATTATCGAAGTGAAAATATGATAGGCTATTATGGTCTGGATTAGGAGGAGCCGAGTGACTGATCACGAGGTGTCTAATCACAATGTGATTAAGAAAAATAATCGAATTATAACGGAGAATGTCGGTGCCAGCACAATCGTAGTTGTTTGCGTAATGGCAATTATTATGGCATTATCACTTGGCCTTTTTGTATCTGCTTCTGTTTTAATGAAAACTGCAGGGAGAACACTGGCAGTGGAACAGTGTAGAATACTTGCAGTTACGTTCAGTGATGAAATCAACGAAAGCCTTACCTCAAAAGAATATAGTTATGAAGAATATCATTCAAAAGAGACTATTTGGCATTATGTGAGACAGAATTTGAGAGATGGTTCTTGGCCTTATTTAGATGAAGCAGGAGATTCTATTCATAGCCGAGCAAATGCAGTTCGTTCTTTTGAAATGCAAAAAGCAGGAGTGACCGGTGAAATTGCGGATGTCACGCTTAGTATGTACTGGTTGTGTGAGCCGGAGGAAGAAAAACCCTCTCAGCTTGTAATTGAGACACAAGTAACAGTGAAAGAACAAAGCTGTAAAATTGTAGATGTGTATACGCTTAACCAAAAGGAAACGGATTATTATGATAGGTGGGTTTGGGAACATGCAGAAAGAAGGTAATCAACAAAAGCTGTCATTAATCACAGATAACCGTGGGACCACAATGGTTACGGTTATTATTTCGTTTGCGTTGCTTTTACTGCTTGTAACCGGTTATTATAAGACACAGCGAATGAGTGAAAATATGATGATGTCCGCTAAAGATATGATTTTGAATAACAGCCAGCTCATTAAGGCATATTATTTGGAAGAAACCACAAATAAAACGGTGGCAGATCAGGTTGAACTGAGTTTCTCGGGACAGGAAGGAAGCTTCATTATTAATGCTACTTTAAATCGAGCAGATAAAGAGGGGCTGGAAGGCACAATCTATTATTTTGGTGCGATAACGGAGGAACCTGCGGAAGAATGAAGCTGATTAAAAAAAATGATAACAGAGGGACAACTCTGGCAGAAATGATTATTACCTTTGCACTGCTCGGTATTTTCCTAGCAGCAGCTGCAACGATTATTTCATCAGCAGTCATTATGTACAGCGAACTGACCACTACCATGTATGCACAGAGTGTGAGTGAAATACTGTTGGATAAAGTAACAGGAGAGCTTGCGGCAGCACAGGCAGAACGGGGACAAACGCTGATGCTGGGCGATACCCAAAAGATGGGTGGCACGCTGGGGAATGGTGCACTGTTTTATGATAAGGATAATCATCAAATGATTTGTCTGATTAAGGATGGTCTGTTGACTTTTGTGGGAGGCCAGACAGATGACTGGATATTGGATGAAAAAGCATATATGGGTTATCGTATTTCGGATTTTGGGATACATAAAATAAATGACAAAAATGTTTTGGAAGTCAGTATAAAAATTAAAAATTTAAAGACAGGTTTTGAGTATTCTGCTTCTAAATGTACAGCTTGCTATAATTTTGATACAGAAGCAGCCTATACCAGAATTGTTGAAAGTGAGATTCCGCTACAGAATTAATGTATAAAAACAATATGAAAAAGCCATACTACTTCATAGAGACAGACTAGGCGAACAGGGCATTGCTCGGTAATAGTCATAATATGGAGGCGAAGAAGATGGCTGAATTGTATTGTAGTGTAGATAATTGCGCTTATAACAAAAGTGAATATTGCTGCAAGGGAGACATTCAGGTTGGGGGCAAACATGCAGTTAAAGAGAACGAAACCTGTTGTGAAAGCTTTGCGGATGAGAAGATGGACAGATACACCAGTGCGCTGGAACATCCCAGTAAAGCAATTGATATTGACTGCGAGGCAGTCAAGTGCATTTATAACAATGAATATAAGTGTGTAGCAGAGCATGTTGATATTAAAGGCTGTGGTGCATGTGAATGTACAGAGACTGCTTGTGCTACTTTCACAGAAAGATAATAAAGGCTAGAGGCAATATCGCTGCGGTTAGGGAGCATTACGCTCTGAAAACCACAGCGAAATTTACATACTGGGTATTGAATAATCAAATATTTTATGATTAAATATAAGAAGTGCAGATTAATGGGCATGATTTGAAGTGATTATGGGGTAGTTATGAGAAGAACATTATTGTTGATTACAATCGCTGTGTCATCATTGATGCTGACGGCCTGCAGTAAACAGGTAATTACTGTAGCAGGTGTCGTATCAGAGGAAGAGCCACAGACAAATTACATAGAAATGCAGCAGTTTGAATTAAAGCAACAAAAGGAAGAAAGCAGCAGAGATAAAATCAGTTGCTGTGCATTGCTGGTACCTGAGGGATATAAGGCATCTGAAGAAATACCCGGCATGTATGTGCACCCCAAAGCACCGCTGGATTCTTCCAATATTTATTACACTGTTTCAGAAGGATTGGTAGACGGACAGGTAGTAGACAGTTTGACACAAAGTGCTTATGAAGAAACAATTGAAACTGCTTATAAAGAAGAAGGACAAGATATTGATTTGCAGATTCAGTCCTTTGAAGAGATTGATATGGATGGCATTCCGGGTTATAAAATCAGAAGCAGTTATTCCGTGGAAGATAAAGAAATCGAGCAGCTTGCCTATATTATATTGGCGGAAAATACCTGCACAATCACTTATAGCCAGCTATCAGATGATGAGTTAATGGCAGATTTTGAAATTACAGATGGCGAGATTAAACTTGTTAAGGAGCCGGAAGTCAGTCTGGCCAAGAAATAATTGAGCAAACAGTTGATTCTGATTAGTAAAGTTAAAATATTTGTTGACATATCGTGTTAAAGATGTTATCTTAATAAGGCATGTGAGAAGCATGCACTAACAAGCAGAGTATCCACTCTCACCCTGTGGCAATTGGGCTTACAGGCGTTCAGGTTAATTAATGTGCCAGTATGTGGATAGTTATGCTATCCACTTTTTTTGTTGTTTGGGAGGACAAAGCCATTAGCGAATTATTCATTAACGATCAGATCAGAGACAAAGAAGTACGTGTAATAGGCGTAGAGGGAGAACAGCTAGGCGTTATGACTGTTAAAGAAGCATTACAGTTAGCCGAAGAAGCAGGCGTTGATTTGATAAAAATTGCACCGACTGCGAAACCACCTGTTTGTAAAATCGCAGATTACGGGAAATACAAATACGAATTGGCTCGTAAAGAAAAAGATGCCAAGAAGAAACAAAGGGTAATCGAAATCAAAGAAATTCGTTTATCACCCAATATTGACGCAAATGACCTTAATACCAAGGTTAATGCTGCAAGAAAATTCCTATCCAAAGGGGATCGAGTAAAAGTTACTCTTAGATTCCGTGGACGCGAAATGGCACATATGGGAGCAAGTAAGCATATCTTAGATGATTTTGCAGTAGCCCTTTCCGATATTAGTGTGATTGAAAAAATGCCTAAAATCGAAGGCAGAAGTATGACAATGTTTTTAACTGAAAAGCGTTAGTAGAGCAGTTAAAATAGATGACAGAACGAAAAAGATGATTTGTCAACGAAAACAATATCAGTATACAGGAGGAATCAGTTATGCCAAAAATGAAAACAAGCAGATCTGCTGCTAAGCGTTTTAAAGCTACAGGAACAGGTAAATTGAAAAGAAGTAAAGCTAACAAGAGCCATATCTTAGCCAAGAAGACTACCAAGAGAAAAAGGAATCTTCGTCAGCCGGCAATAACGGACAAGACCAACGTTAAGAATATGAAGAAGATTTTACCCTATTTATAAGTCGTAAGGAGGAAATAAGAAATGGCAAGAATTAAAGGTGGCGTAGGCGCCAAGAAAAAACATAATAGAATATTAAAGCTGGCAAAAGGTTACAGAGGTGCCAGAAGCAAACAGTATAGAGTTGCAAAACAATCCGTAATGAGAGCTCTGACATCTTCTTATGCAGGACGTAAAGAGAGAAAGCGTCAGTTCAGACAGCTTTGGATTGCACGTATCAATGCAGCAGCAAGATTGAACGGTTTATCATACAGCAAATTTATGTACGGATTAAAACTTGCTGAAGTTGATATTAACAGAAAAATGCTCGCAGAGTTAGCCGTAAATGATGCAGACGGTTTTAAGACACTGGCTGACTTAGCTAAAAGCAAAATTGCATAATTCATTAAACCAAAGACCTTATTAGAAATAATAAGGTTTTTTTGTAAAAAGAGAGGTGGGTATGGGAGTACTGACAAATTTACAACCTGAGAGTGTTTTTACCTTTTTCGAGGAAATTTGCAGAATACCACACGGGTCGGGGAATACAGAAAAAATCGGTGATTATCTGGTTTCCTTCGCCAAGAAGAGGAATTTGGAATACAATCGGGATGAAATCGGCAATGTAATTATTATTAAGGAAGCATCAGAAGGTTATGCAGACCATGAACCTGTTATGTTGCAGGGGCATATGGATATGGTTGCGGTCAAGGAACCGGATTGTCCGTTAGATTTGACGAAGGATGGTCTGAATCTTATGGTAGAAGGTGACTGGCTATCAGCCAAAGGCACCAGCCTTGGTGGTGATGACGGTATAGCAATCGCTTATGGATTGGCCTTGCTGGATGGAAAAGAGTATCATCACCCACGCATTGAATTAGTTGTTACAGTTGATGAAGAAGTTGGTATGGATGGTGCTAGATTGTTAGATGTGAGTCATCTGAGAGCCAAGCGACTCATTAATTTGGATTCGGAAGAAGAAGGCATTTTCATGGTAGGTTGTGCCGGCGGTGCCAGAGTAAAGCTGAAAACGAATTATGAATCGCAGCTTCTAAGAGGGATACCTTGTCAAATCAGCGTAAGCGGGTTACAGGGTGGTCATTCTGGAAACGAAATTCATAAGGAACGTGGAAATGCAATTTGTCTATTAGGAAGAGTGCTGCAAAGACTGAGCAGCAAGTTGGAATTTGGCATTTGCGATTTAGAGGGTGGCGTTGCGGACAATGCAATTCCAATTAGTGCAAGTGCGAAGATTTTATTTACAGGATATGAAAATGCAAACGGAAATCAGAAATTTCATCAAGACGGATTTTCCATACAAGAGGGTATGGCACTTCTAAAGCACAGAATTGAACTACTCAACAAAGAACTGAAGGAAGAGTTGGCTGATAAGGATTCGGCTGTTGAAGTCAGTCTTGTAGCAGAAGAAGCTGGTGAGACGAAAGCAATACCTGAACTGCAGACGAAAAAGCTGGTTGCATTATTGCATAGTATACCCCATGGCGTTCAGGCCATGAGTGCTTCAATGCAGGGGCTGGTAGAAACGTCATTAAATCCTGGTATACTACGAATGCAGCAGGAACGCATGAGTCAGGTTGAAATAGAAATTTCTGTTAGAAGTTCGATTAACAGTGGCAGAAAGGCATTGATGGAACAGCTGAAAAGTATTGCATATTTAGCAGGAGCAGATGTACAGATATTCGGTGAATATCCCGGTTGGAGCTATCGTCAGAACTCACCACTGAGAGATACTATGGTGAATATTTATCACCAAATTTATCAAAAAACTCCCGAAATTATGGCGATTCATGCCGGAGTGGAGTGCGGGCTACTTGCAGATAAAATACCGGATTTGGATTGCGTGTCAATTGGACCGGATATGGAGCATATTCATACTACAAAAGAACGGCTGAATATTTCCTCAACGAAACGGGTTTGGAACTATTTGTTGAAGCTAATGGAGGCACTGTAAATGGATTTGAATCAAAAGAACGTAAGAATCATTAAGGGACTTATTTTATTCACAGCGATTATTGTTTTGGCAATTCTGAAGTTTGACTGGATGTGTGTGGCAATTACGTTTGTAATAGGTATTATGAAGCCTTTCCTAATTGGTGGAATGATTGCTTTTGTTATTAACATTCCCATGAGATTTTTTGAAAATAAACTTTTTGGAGATGCCAAAATCAAACCTGGTAAAGGCAAATTAATCCGAAAATGTAGACGCGCATTCAGCTTGGTGTTTGCCTATTTTTCGGTATTATTGGTTATTACACTGGTGATTATAGCGGTTATTCCGCAGTTGGTCACTACAATTAAAATACTGACAGACAAAATTCCGCCTTTCGTAGATAATGTAATTAATCAATTGGAAGTATTATTTGCTGCCAACCCTGAGTTATTAGCACAAATCAGCAACTTTGAAATGATGCAGATCAATTGGAAAGAAGCAATTAATACGGCAGTTAATTTCTTGAAAAGTGGAATGGGTAACATGCTGACATCTACCTTTTCAGTTGCCAGTAGTATTATTAGCAGTGTCATTAATTTCTTTATTTCTTTCATCTTTTCCATTTACATATTGGTGCAGAAGGAAAAGTTGGGGGATCAGTGTACAAGATTGCTAAAGGCCTATAGTAGTCCTAAGGTTTTGGAGTGGGTTGTAAAGGTAAGTAAATTACTTTATCAGAATTTTAGTCATTTTATTACTGGACAATGTACAGAAGCTTTGATCTTAGGTGCTATGTTTGTGGTTACCATGACTATTTTCCAATTTGATTATGCAGTGATGATTGGAATATTAATAGCTTTTATGGCATTAATTCCGATTGTTGGAGCATTCATCGGTTGTTTCATCGGCGCATTCCTAATCTTGGTAGATGATCCAATTAAGGCAGTCTGGTTCCTGGTTTTATTTATTATCTTGCAACAAATAGAAGGAAATTTGATTTATCCCCATGTAGTAGGAAATTCAGTAGGATTACCGTCAATTTGGGTTTTAGCTGCTGTTACTATCGGCGGTAGCTTAATGGGTGTGCTGGGTATGCTGATATTTATACCACTTTTGTCCACCGTGTATATGTTGCTTCGTGAGGATGTAAATAATCGAAATACGCCGAAACCAAAACCGGAAAGGCGCTCTCGAGTGAAAAGTGAAAATACAGATATTTCGTAAGAAGGATTAGTTGCATACCGTCTTAGTGTGATTAACACTGAGGCGGTATTAATTATTTCCCTTTTAATCTATCTCTGGCATCTTGTATTTTATATTTTGTATTTTGTATTTTATATTTTATATTTCAAGGGTAACTGGTTCAGCTTCTTTAACATTAAATGGAGAAATAATCGCTTCTATATCAACACCAGTTGCTCAAATAGATGCTGGATATAGTGGACAATCAGCTAGTAAAAATAATAGTAAAACAGGAGAAATCTAACTAATTACCATATAAAACATTGATAATATTTTTATTTTCATCTATTGTTGCTATCTTAGTTAATTTATAACTTGCAGCATTTGACCAATAAGCATAATCACTACCACCTTCATATAAACGATTAGATGAGCCAGTGACATTTACAATTTGAATTTCTGGCAACCCATTAATTATATACAACGTTACTTTGGAAGTATAATTACACATATGGCCTCTGTCAGTGGAAGATATTGTTCCATAACAAGTCAATGATATGGCTAAATTTATACTTGCGCTAAAAGGGCAGAATGTATCAGCACCCCGTTCCGGGTCGGTATTAAATCCCGGTTTTCCGTTTTGATAGTCAACATAGAATCGACCATAGTCATTAGGAAATAATAAACTCTCGTTATAAGTAGAAATCCGTGTCGTATTTCGTGTTGCATTTCGTGTTGCATTTTTTAAAAATATATTGTTTTTTTGCATATTTTATTGCTTTTTAGAACAATTTAATGTAAAAGCAAAAATGGCTGAAACCGTTGATATTACTTGGATTCAGCCATTTATCATGCTTTTTTCATTTTTTCAAAAAATCGGAGTGACAAGACTTGAACTTGCGGCCTCTACTTCCCTAAAGTAGCGCTCTACCACCTGAGCCACACCCCGAAACGCAAGTTATATTATATATGCTACAACCGATAAAATCAAGTACTATTTTTCATCCTTTGTTAAGTTTTT
>CAZNAP010000046.1:0-17703 GCA_964571145.1 uncultured Lachnospiraceae bacterium
TTATAACGGCGGTTATCTTATTTGTCAATAGCAAAATATGCATCAATTATTCTCTTGGCAATCGGAACCGCATAATCTCCACCTGCGCCGGCTCCTTCTATGATAATCGTCACGCAGATCTCTGGATTTTCATAAGGAGCAAAGCCTGTAAACCATGCATGACTGTCTCCTTTAATGACTCCATATTCCGCAGACCCTGTTTTGCCGGCTGCTGTATAAGAAAGACCTTTTAACCTAGTGGCTGTGCCTTCTTCCACTACGTCTTCCATTAATGCAGCTAAAATGACTGATTCCTGCTCACTCATTAAACTGCCATATTCGCTGGGACTAAATGTTTTGATTCGATTATGGGCACTATTCTCCACATAATCTACTACATAGGGCTTCATAAGAATACCTTTATTGGCAATTGCACAGGTAATCATATTCATTTGCAAAGGCGTTACAGAAGCAGTACCCTGTCCAATTGAAATCTGCATCATATCAGATTCGGAAGTATTGGCATTAACCTCTACCTTGCTTATGGCTGCATTAAATTCAACCGGAGGTTTTTGATTAATCAACAAATCATTTAAAGTATCTCCGAACGCATCTCGATCAACCGATAATCCTATATTGGCAAAGGAGCAGTTGCATGATTTGGCAAAGGATTTAGTGAAGCCAACCGAACCGTGAACCGTTCCGTGATAGCATTGAATGGTATCTTCACCTCTGGTAATAGTGCCGCCGCAATTGTAACTGTAATTTTGATAAGAATCCGGATTTTCACGAATATATTCCAAGGCAGTCATTATTTTAAAGGTAGAGCCCGGTGGATATAATCCCTGTGTTGCTCTATTTAATAAAATACTGCTTTCTTTATCTTGAATTAATTCATCCCAAATCGATGCAATTTGTTCCGGATCAAAATCGGGTTTAGAAACCATTGCCATGATTTGACCCGTTTTTGGATTGGTTACAATGACCGCACCTTGATAGACGCCCAATGCTGTTGAAGCAACTTGTTGTAAATTCACATCCAGCGTTGTATATACATCATCTCCCGGATACTTACTGCCCGATACATCCAACGATGCCTTTTGTGCCAACGGTGCATTGGAATTAATCAAGTAATAATTTGCCTGTGCTTCCACGCCTAGTCTTCCATTGGTTGCATAGCCAACTGTATGTGAGAACAAATTCAAGTAAGGGTATTGTCGTTTCTCATTTCCGTCTCCATCTACAACAGTCTGTGCCAGTATTTCGCCACCGGCTGCATAGATTTTGCCTCTTTGATTCTGAGCCAACAACATTTTTTGACGTCCATTGTAACTGTTATTAATCAGTTCCTGTTTATGGGTAACAGAATAATGAGTTATATATCCTGCCATGACCAAAAAAAGCAACGTAAAGAACCAAGTTACGATCATTATTTCTTTATTACGTTTCTTCGTCTTCTTCGCTTTCTGTGTTGTCTTCATCTTCGTCAATCTCAAAATCCTCTCTGGTTCTCATTCTAGTTTTTCTGATTCGCCGACCTTTGCCAATTCGCTCACTTTCATCCTGTTTGACCACATAAAGCCCTTCTACAATCGAAAACATGAGCAGTGTTGATAGTATAGAACTTCCTCCATAACTGATTAGTGGAAGGGTTACACCTGTTAAAGGAATAAATTTGCTGCCGCCTCCAATGGTTAGGAAAATCTGAAAAATATACATAACGCCCATACCAAATGCAATCAGTTGATAAAATTTATCGTTTAGCTTAACAGAAATATTCATAAACATGATAAAGCAGCTAACACATATTAAAATCAAGCAAATCGCAAAAATAATCCCCAGTTCCTCTGCAATTGCGGAGAAGATAAAGTCTGCTTCCACAAAAGGAATGGATTCCGGTGTGCCTTTGAATAAGCCTAAGCCAAACCAGCCACCGCTGGAAATTGCAAATAAGGATTGTGTAATTTGATAACCGGCTGCATCAATAACGCTCCAGGGGTCTTTCCACGCCTGTACACGTACCTGCACATGCGCAAACACACGATACGCTATATAAGCCGCTGCTGAACCGCCTACGATTCCTGCCCCTACATATAAAAGATTTTTAGTAGCCACATAAACCATCAATACATAGACTACAAAAAAGATCAGTGCACTACCCAAATCTCTGGATAAAACAAGCACAACTACATGAGCTGCTGCAACTACTGCCGAAGTAAACACTTCGAAAAATCCGGATGATTTATACAAAGCACTGGCAATAAAAAATACAAATAGTATTTTCACAAATTCTGAAGGCTGAAAAGTGACACCTGCCACAGAAAAAGAAATCTTGCTTCCATAAGTTGTTTTGCCTAAAATCAGTACCGCTGATAAAGCTGCAATGCCAACCATTGCATAAATCCATTGTAAATTCTTCAAGAATTTTAATTTAGTTATTAAAAAAGGTACTATCATAGCAATAATCATCGATACAACTACAATTGCAAATTGTCTGATTGCCTTCTGAAAATCCAATCTTGTCAGGATTACAAAACTGATGGACAAAAGCATACACATATTGTTAATAATCAATCTGTTCCCTTTGGGATAAATCATGCGGAACAGAACAATTGATGCATACAACATAATTTGTTGAAAAGCATAGAAAAACAGATAAGTAATGTCTTCTGTTTCAAAGCAGATGACTAAAAAACTGCTAAAATGAAATAGAAACATCAGTAAATTCTGTCTTGTATAAATACCACTTCTACGCGCTTCATCATCATATCGAAAAACAGCAAAGCATTCGTATGTATATAAAGCAATGAGTAATGCAATTATATATTTAGAAAATTCGCTGACATACAGTTCCATTTACTCTACTCCTCGTTTATAGTGTCCTGTTGTGTATTCCTGATCAGTCGGTTCTTCATAATGATTTCTGATTGTCTTAAAATAACGTATTATCTCTGCTGTTTCTTTCTCGCTTTCAGTGGTAAAATCCAATCTGAATCCGTCTAAATCCGGTTCCTTCTTTTGAAATATTTTGTGTAAGGAAAGGGGAACACTGTTATAGATAATATTATAGCAGTATCTGCAATTTGTATAAACAGGAAATTGTTTATCGTAACGGTCTTTTATCATTATAAAATCTGTAGTTTTGTTACACTTATTATGTGTCTTCTTGAGACAATTAGCCGAAATCATCATAGGAATTCGACCGTATCCTACAATTGAAGCTTTCATAGTTCTGTCAGGTGTAGCTTTTAACAACTCACGCCATTCGTGTAGATTGCATTCGGTAGGTAAATAAAATTCATCCGCATATTCTTCAAAGAAATACAGACTCTCTCTATTCCATATATACAAATTTGCATCCAGTATTATTCTGAATCTATTATGATTAGATATCGCCTGCTTCTGAGTGATTTCTTTTCTAAAATAAGCGAGGCTCTCTAGATTTCTGATTAGTATCCCTGAAAAGACAGATTGCTCCTTTGAGTCTATCAGTATATTCTTTATTTGTTCTAATGAATTCAAATCTTTTTGCCTTACTATATAGGGCGTAGTTAGAACAAATTCTGTTTTATCACTCAATGCATTATTTGATGTATTGTTTAATGTATTCTGATAATCCTCAAGCAGTAAAAGAATCTCATCATTTAATAAATTCCATTCTAGATAGATTCTGTTTGGATATTCTCTCAGTGCTGCTAATAACTGTTCTTTGGTAGTAACTGTTATTTGCATTTTTAAATCAGAATTCTGATTTTCCGTATGACGGTTTTGAATCTGTTTGTTACTATTTATAGTTTGGGGCAAAGCTTTCCGATTAGGATAGTTTAATTTGTTTTTCTCAATGATACGATTTTCCATTTCAGCAATGGCATTTCTGCGCAATTCATTCAAACTGCGAATGGGCATAAATATCGCATCTTGCATTTTTAATTCAATATTTTCAATGTGCAATAAAGTGTTGCCGCTTTTACATATTTGTTCGCTAACTTTATCTTCTGTTAATGGCTGTTTCATCGCCTCCTGAACGATATCACCATAAGAAGTCACTGATAGTTCTTCATATTGTAACTCTAATTTAGCCGGTTCGCCTGGTATCAGTTCAACAGATGCTTTTACGTTTAAATCAAGTGTCGTATTCACATATTTTTCTTCTATTTGCTTTAAAAGCGCTTCATCAGTAGGTGAATAAGCTGGTGAAGACAAAGTAATCATATCACGGCCGTTATGTTGATGATAATACCCTTCTCCCACTTCACTTCTTATATAAAGTGAACGAAGCAGCTCCATATCTTTTTTTTTGATTTTAAAATCAGATGATGGATTCGCATAATAGGCATCTATATATTTACGATAAATAGCTGTTACGCCTGCTGCATAGGCAGGTTTCTTCATTCTACCTTCTATTTTAAAGGAATCAATTCCTGCATTGATGAGTTCAGGAATTATTTTTATGGTACACATATCCCTCATACTTAAAGGATAACAGTCCTTTTCTCCTTCTAATGCATAGGGGAGACGACATGGCTGTGCACAGCGTCCTCGATTTCCGCTTCTGCCACCTAAAATGCTACTGAATAAGCATTGTCCCGAATAGCAATAACACATAGCACCATGTATGAAAGTTTCTACTTCCACACCAGTATTTTCTTTTATATTCATCATTTCTGAAAGACTAAGTTCTCTAGCAGGTACAATTTGTGTACATCCTGCTTCTTTCATAAATTCTGCACCAAGACTACCGGTAATTGTCATCTGCGTGCTTGCGCACAATTTTAAATCTGGAAAACAGTTTTTTACATAGCGTAATACACCCAAATCTTGTACAATTACGCCGTCCAAACCGCTATCATAAAATGGTAACAAAAAATCATACAGGCTATCAAATTCACGCTCTTTAACCAATGTATTAACTGTAAGATAAATCTTCACACCAAATACATGTGCCGTTCTGATTCCTGCACAGATTTCTTCATTTGTGAAATTTTCTGCAAATGCTCTGGCACCAAATTGGCTTCCACCCAGATAAACTGCATCTGCCCCTGCTTTGATTGCACCTCGTAATGCATCAAAATTGCCTGCAGGTGATAACAACTCCACCTTTTTCATTGTATATACCTTCCACATTAGAAAAGCTGTCTAAAAAGACAGCTTTTGAATTAGTTTTTTAATTCTGTTTCCAGTCGAATAATCTTCTTAGTACTTTCTGATACTTCGTTTTGAAGATTCTTAACATTCTTTTCAGTATTTTCCAATTTTATTTGAGAAGCAATTAATTCATGTTTCAAATTATATAATTCCTTCTCTTTGCTTTGAATTTCCTCTTCCAATAGATTGATTTGTTTCTTAGCTTTAAAATAATCATCCGCAATGTTCAGCTGTAGCAAAACGCTTTGCGTATCTAACGGCTGTCTTTTAAAAGCATCTACTTTGGCGTATTCTGCCATTTTATTATTGATATAGGAGGCTACTCTTTGCAAATATTCTTCACTTTCATAACCGCTAAGTGTAAACACCTTACCGCCGATAATTACTTCTGTATCTGTTTTTGCTGACATTCGGCCACCCCACCACTGCACAAATATTACTGTTTTCCCAATTTGATTATACAATATTCATTATAATCAGATTATTGTGGAATTTCAAGTCCTAAATGTCGATAAGCTAAATCTGTTACCGTTCTTCCTCTGGGTGTTCGGTTAATAAAACCGTTTTTAAGCAAATATGGTTCATATACATCTTCGATTGTACCAGCGTCTTCTCCGATTGATGCAGCCAGCGTATCAAGACCTACAGGGCCTCCTTCAAATTTATGAATCATTGTAAGCAAAATATTACGGTCCACATGATCCAGTCCCAGCTTATCAACATCCATCAAATCTAAGGCAGTTTTTGCTAATTGTTCCGTAATAATCCCATCACCTTTTACCTGTGCATAATCTCTTACACGTTTTAATATGCGATTAGCAAGTCTTGGTGTCCCCCTGCTTCTTCTAGCCATTTCAAGTGCCCCTGCCGGCTCTATGGGCGTATCCAAAATCTTGGCAGAATGAAGAATAATAACTTGTAATTCTTCGATTGTATAAAACTCCAGCCTGTGTATAATCCCAAATCTGTCACGTAAAGGTGCTGTCAGTAATCCCGCTCTGGTAGTTGCACCGACTAAGGTAAAATGTGGCAAATTCAAACGTATAGAACGTGCTGTAGGCCCTTTGCCAATCATAATATCAATGGCATAGTCTTCCATAGCCGGATACAAAACTTCCTCAACCTGTCTGTTAAGCCTATGAATTTCATCTATAAATAACAAATCACCTTCCTGTAAATTATTCAAAATAGCTGCCATTTCACCCGGCTTTTCAATTGCCGGACCGCTTGTAACCTTGAAATTTACATTCATCTCATTTGCAATAATACCAGCTAAAGTAGTTTTACCAAGTCCTGGCGGTCCATAAAAAAGCACATGATCCAGCGCATCGTTCCTTTGTTTGGCTGCTTCTATATAAATTTTCAGGCTGTCTTTAATTTGCGTTTGTCCGATATAGTCGTCAAGTTTTTGCGGTCTAAGGGAACCTTCTATTCTAACGTCCTCTTCCTGCAAACTTGTCTCTATCATTCTTTTGGCCATTTTGAACTACCTTTCACATGTTAGTTTCATTTCCGAAATCTATTTTAAATCGATCTTAAAACATATTCTTTAAGGCATTCTTTAAGATTGTTTCCGTATCCATATTTTCATCAATTTGTACGTTTTTCACAGCATGTAACGCATCAGTTGCAGAATAACCAAGTGCAGTTAATGCTTCAACGGCTTCTGTTCTGGCTAAATTAGCCGGATCCGAGGTGTTAATTACCTTATTGTTATGCATCATTTCCTGATGAATAATTGTATCTTCAATTGATATTTTATCTTTCAAATCAATAATCACTCTTTCGGCAGTTTTCTTACCAATACCAGGTGCTCTTGCAATTGCCACAGCATCTCCCGAAATAATAGCAAAACGTAAATCATCTGCACTCATCACCGATAAAAGCGCCAACCCACCTTTGGGTCCAATTCCATTTACCGTAATCAGTTTCTTAAAAATTTCCAAATCATCTCTGGTTAAGAATCCAAAAAGACTAAACATATCTTCTCTTACGCAGGTATAAGTATATAATTTAGCTTCTTCGCCTATACCGGGCAATAAAGCGGCTGTGCCTGATGAAATTTTGATGTTATAGCCAATTGTACCTGTATCCAAAACAACATTTTCTTCAGTAATATCTTCAATAATGCCTTTCACAAAAGCAATCATGATTCTGCTCCCTTCGTAACAATTTTCGTAAGATACGGCAGTACCAATGCACTAATCATACCAATTAATACACCTGTAATTAATCCTGCTATCATTAAAATTGGTATATAATACAGAATTCCATAGGTCTGAATGGCAAAATAAGCGATAATCAATTGCCCTACATTATGCATCACACCACCAGCCGCACTAACTACCGGCACATGAAACCATTTCGTTTTTTTTAAGCCAATCATTAACAAACAACTGAGAATTGCCCCAGATAGTGAATAAGCAATCATAAATAAATTTCCAAATAATAAGCCACTAAACACTGCTTTAACTATAGTCAGTAGCAAAGCTTCTTTCCAGTCAAATAAATACAAGCAAAGAACCACTGCCAAATTAGCCAGTCCCAGTTTAATACCCGGAATTCCGGTTTGAAAAGAAAGTAGGGATTCAATATAGGATAATAATAATGCAAAGGTAAGTAAAAGTCCTAAATAAGCGGTTTTATTCTTCATATCAGTAAGTGACAGCGTCCAGCTCACTTTCCTCCTTTGCTTCGATTAGAATAACCAGCTTGTGTGGCAGGCAAATAATGCTCTCTCCATTACGTGAAATCGCATGCTGCCGTACACAAAGTCCGTCTTTGCAATCTGCATCAGTTACCGATGCTTTCCCATTACTGATTAACAATAAATTGTAACCACCATCTTCGTAGGCAATCGGAAATGTCTGATTTTGCGCCAACGAGTATGATGCAATTTCATTTCCGTCTTGAATCACTTTAACGGTGTCTGCTTCATCTGGTCGCAATAAGGGTGGAAGCAACAAAAACAGTAATGCAACAGCTATAATGCCCAATATTAAGTAAATGTCTTTGGATACTTTTTTCATGATTCCTATTTTACCATAGTCGAACATATGTTTCAAGTATCTATTTTTAGTATCTAATTTTACAAGTTTATGAAATAAAAAACTCTCTGTCCGAAGCTGTAATCATCGAACAAAGAGTTTCATAATTTTATCTAACGATTAAGTTACTAGATTAGAATATTGCTTATTCCGTAACTTTCTCTTCTGTAACTGTATCTTCTGTTGTAGTATCTTCAGTAGTGGTATCTTCTGTAGCTGTATCAGTTACTGGTGTTTCAGGAATTGTCAGATACTTTAAATCGCCTTGTACATCTGTCACTTCATAGGCAGCTGCTAAAGACGTAATATATTCTGTCACTTTCGTACTTGCCATAGTATTTGCGATTGTTTCATTGTCTGCTTCATCGAAATAACGTTTGATAAACTCTACAACATAATATCTATGATTTGTTGCATCTTCCAAAACAGCTATTTCATTTTCTTTTCTTTCATCTGCGAAGAGCCAGTCACCCATAATTGTAGCGGTTCCTGAATATTGAGTTCCTTCACTGAGTGAATACTCAGTTGTTTCATCTTCGTAACTTGCTTTTGCTTCTTCTGAAGCATTTTCGATACATAAGGTTTCAAAATCAGCCCCATCTTCACGTGCTTTCTTCATTGCTTCAGCCTGTGTTTTGAGTTCACCCATAATTGCTGTAATTTCTTCTTCGGTAGATTCCGTTGTGATTGCATCACTTACAACCGGAAAACTTCTGAAATCTACGCGATCATAAATCTTCTTATTTTCCTGATAATAAGTCTGTACTTCTTCATCTGTAGGTGCATTCTTGGTCATTAATTCATCATTATAGGCACCTGCGAACATATTTTCCTGAATAAATGGTGCAACATTTTTCTCGGTAGCATAAGTACCAAAAGTAGTTTTGTAATAATCGTTTACAGCAGTACCTGCGGCATCTGATGTGTCTTTAATGCTTTTCACGAAGCTTTCATATTCGGGAGCTGAATCATAAGTAAAACCAGCTGCTTTGGCATCATCTACCATTGCTTTCATCTGAATAATCTGTTCAACAGCCATCTGATCAAAGTAATCTTTCCAAGTCATGTTCTCTGTATAGGGTTGATCAGCAAAATCAGCAGTTGTATCAAGTCCTAAATAAGGCAAAAGCTGTCCGTAAGTAGTCACATAATTATTTACAGACAAGTTATAATAGTAATCATATTCCAGTTTGGTTATCTCGTGATTGCCTATTTTAACATAAGTTTCTTTCGTAGCTTTATTCTTATTGATAACCGGTATTGCTATGGAAGCTGCAATTGCAACTACTAATACAATAGCAACTACGGTTCCAATAATCTTGCTTAACTTGTCATGCTTTAATTCCTGTTCCTTTTGTTTCTTTCTTGCTTCGATTTTCTTGTCATATTTTGTTTGAACCTTCTGTTCCTGTGAAACTTCAGGTTGGGTGTTCTTGGCCATTGTAAGTAGCTCCTCCTCGATTTACATTTTCATTTTTCATTTTCCTCTTTAGAAGGCTTAATGTCAAGTATAAACTATCATAGTTCTGTGTCTATCCTGTGAACACGAGGAATTATTTTTGATTAATATAATTAATTAATCCTTCTGCATCAATGATTTTTTGCATAAATTCGGGAAAAGCCTGGCCTTTAAAACTGGACCCTTTTGTAAGATTCTTGATGATGCCGGAATCAAAATCAACTTCTACCTCATCACCTGCATCAATTCCTTTTGAAGCCTCCGGGCATTCAATAATAGGCAAACCGATATTAATGGCATTGCGATAAAAAATTCTTGCAAAAGTATCTGCAATTACGCAACTCACACCTGCAGCTTTAATTGCAATGGGTGCATGTTCTCTAGAAGAACCACAGCCAAAATTCTTATCAGCAACTATAATATCGCCAGATTTAACATTTTTAATAAAATCCTTATCAATATCTTCCATACAATGTGTTGCAAGTTCTGCCGGATCGGATGAGTTCAAATATCTTGCAGGAATAATGACATCCGTATCTACGTTATCTCCATATTTAAAAACAATTCCTTTTGCTGCCTTCATAAATATATACCTATCCTTTCCGTGAATTAAAGTCTTTCAGGTGTTGAAATAACACCTGCTACTGCACTTGCTGCCGCTACAGCAGGGCTAGCCAAGTATACTTCCGATTCTACATGTCCCATACGACCTACGAAATTACGATTTGTTGTGGAAACACAACGTTCGCCTGCCGCCATAACGCCCATATAGCCGCCTAAACAAGGCCCGCAAGTCGGAGTGCTGACAATTGCACCTGCTTCTATAAACGTTTTCAGTAAGCCTTCTTCCATAGCTTGCATATAAATTGCCTGAGTAGCCGGAATGACAATACATCTCATACCCCTAGCCACGTGATGATTCTTTAGAATCTCAGCTGCAATTCTCATATCATCCATTCTTCCGTTGGTGCAAGAACCGATTACTACCTGATCTATTTTAATATCTTCAGTAATTTCATCGATTGTTTTGGTGTTTTCAGGTAAATGAGGGAATGCAATTGTGGGACGCAGACTATTCAAATCAATTGTATATTCTTCATCATAAACGGCATCTTCATCTGCTTCATAAACTACATAGTTACGTTTTGAATGGTCTTTCATATAAGCTTTCGCTAATTCATCTACCGGGAAAATACCATTTTTTCCACCGGCTTCAATGGCCATATTTGCAATGGTGAATCGATCATCCATGGTAAGGTTTTTGATACCTTCGCCTACGAATTCCATTGATTTATAGAGTGCACCGTCCACACCAATCATACCGATAATATGTAAAATCACATCTTTTCCACTTACCCATTTGGAAGGTTTGCCTACCAGATTAAACTTAATTGCTGAAGGAACTTTAAACCATGCTTTGCCTGTGGCCATTCCTGCCGCCATATCTGTGCTTCCAACACCTGTCGAGAATGCACCAAGTGCGCCATAAGTACAAGTATGAGAATCCGCACCAATAATCACGTCCCCGGCAACAGTTAAGCCTTTCTCCGGAAGTAAGGCATGCTCGATACCCATTTCACCTACTTCAAAATAATTGGTAATCTGGTTTCTATAAGCAAATTCTCTAACACATTTACAGTGTTCTGCTGATTTAATATCCTTATTTGGCACAAAATGGTCCGGTACAAGTGCAATTTTATCCTTATCAAACACACCGTTCACATTCATTTTTTCCATTTCTTTAATCGCAACCGGACTGGTTATGTCATTTCCAAGTACCAAGTCCAAATCAGCTTCGATTAACTGACCTGCTGTAACTTTTTCAAGTCCTGCATGTGCTGCAAGAATTTTCTGTGTCATTGTCATTCCCATACTGTTTTTTCCTCCAATCTATTTTACAGATTACTATATACTTAAGCTTAAAAACAGGAGCTTTGGTTCAAATACAACTCAAAGCCCCTGTTCCATCTCGTTCTATTGGTTTACCTTTGTTGAAACTATCGGATTAGTTGTTGATCAACTTATCGTTTTCATTGTTCCAGCTGTAAAGCTTACGGATTTCTTTACCAACCTGCTCAGCGGGATGCTCAGCTGCAAGTTTTCTCATGGCTTTGAAATGAGCCTGTCCGCCAGCTGCTGACATATCCAGTAAGAAGTCTTTAGCAAAAGTACCATCTTGAATGTCTTTCAGAATCTTCTTCATGGTTGCTTTTGTATCATCTGTGATAATCTTAGGACCCGTAATATAGTCACCATATTCAGCTGTATTGGATACTGAATATCTCATGCCTTCAAATCCTGACTGATAAATCAAGTCTACAATCAGCTTCATTTCATGGATACATTCGAAATATGCATTTCTGGGATCATATCCAGCTTCAATCAATGTTTCAAAACCTGCCTGCATCAATGCACAAACACCACCGCAAAGTACTGCCTGCTCACCAAAAAGGTCTGTTTCGGTTTCTGTTCTGAATGTTGTTTCAAGTACGCCTGCTCTTGCTCCACCGATTGCCAGTGCATATGCAAGCGCTTTATCAAGTGCCTTACCAGTTGCATCCTGATGTACAGCTACTAAACAAGGAACACCCTTGCCTGCCTGATATTCACTTCTAACTGTATGACCAGGACCCTTAGGTGCGATCATAGTAACGTCTACATTCTTAGGAGGTACAATCTGTCCAAAATGAATGGAGAATCCATGTGCAAACATAAGCATGTTTCCTTCTTCAAGGTTGGGCTCAACATCTTTCTTATACATAGCAGCCTGTAATTCATCATTAATCAGAATCATAATGATGTCGGCTTTCTTAGCAGCCTGCGCTGCTGTATATACTTCAAATCCCTGTGCTTCTGCTTTAGCCCATGATTTGGAGCCTTCGTAAAGTCCGATAATTACATGACAGCCTGATTCTTTTGCGTTTAATGCATGTGCATGTCCCTGACTGCCGTAACCAATAACTGCGATTGTTTTTCCTTCTAATAAAGACAGGTTACAATCTTCCTGATAATAAATATTTGCCATTTCAATGACTCCTTTCCTTTGAGGTTCTACCTCCGGAGGTTCTGCCTCCATATCATAAATAATATTATAAATAAGTTACGTTCTCTGTACCACGGCCGAGTCCTGCAATACCTGTTCTTGCCAACTCAAGAATCTCATAACCGTCCATAACCAGCAGATTCATAAAAGCATCCAGTTTATTCTGATCACCCGTTAATTCGATAATCATGCTGTCAGCAGACATATCTACAATTTCGCCCCTGTAAACTTCTGTAATTGCACGAATTGCCATTCTTTGATTCTTGTCAGCTCTTACCTTAATCATAACCAATTCTCGGTAAACACTGATATCCGGTACTAATTCTTTAATGTCTCTCACATCCACCAGCTTGGCAACCTGCTTCTCAATTTGATCCAGAATTTCATCATCTCCGGATGCCACAATCGTGATTCTTGTAAAACGAGGATCGGCGGTTACACCTGCTGTAATACTTTCAATATTGTATCCTCTTCTTGAGAAAAGACCTGATATTCTACTGAGAACACCTGAAGTATTGTCTACTAAAAGCTGAAAAACTTTTTTATGCAACTTACCATCCTCCTTAACATTTGAGAAATATTGTATCAATTTAGCCTATAAAAGTCAACTTACAAGCTTAATCTGTTTTTGTATACGAATTTAATCTGTTTCCTTGCACTTTTGTAATGCTAAAGTACCAGTTCTCGCTACTTCCACAATACTTACTGACTGGAACATACTGATTAACATCTGTACTCTTTCAGGCGTATCACACATCTGAATGACCAGCATATTTTTGGACATATCTACAATCTGTGCGTTCATAATTTCACAGTTTTCCATAATATCCCTACGGTTGGTCTTATTATACTTAACCTTCATTAAAAGCAATTCTCTGCTGATACTGCTTTCTTCAAAAAAAGTCTTAACTTTAATGACATCCAGCTTCTTGTTAAGCTGTTTCTCGATTTGTTCTATGGTTCGCTTATCCCCACTGCTGACAATTGTCATACAGGAAACGTCCGGATCGTCGGTTTCTCCTACAGCCAGAGAATCAATATTAAAACAACGTCTTGAAAACAAACCGGCCACCTTGCAAAGTACACCAGATCTGTTTTCTACTAAAACAGAATATATTTTTTTCATCATAATCTCCATTCCCGATAAATTTACTTTACAAGATCCATGGGGTCAATGATACATTCCAGTAACATAGACTCATCATCTGCTAAGAATTTATCTAAAACACTGTCGGCCTCATTCATATTTTCAAGTCTCAGAAATTTCATATTATATGCAGCTGAAAGCTTCTCCAAATCTGGACTTCCTGATAATTCTACAACAGAATAATTATCCTTATAAGCATAATGTTGATATTCTCTTACCATTCCAAGATAATTGTTCTTTAATACCACTATTTTAACAGGAATCTTGTGTTGCTGCATGGTTGCAAGTTCCATCATAGACATCTGAAAAGACCCGTCTCCGCAAACAGCCACTACTTGTTTCTTAGGTGCTGCAAGCTTTGCGCCCATAGCTGCTGGTATGGAATAACCCATGGTTCCCATGCCGCCGGAGGTCAAGAATTTCCCTTTTTTCACAATATAATAACCACAGGACCAAATTTGATTTTGTCCTACATCTGCTACATAAATACCGTCATCTTCCATTTTTTGTGACAGTATGGTGATAAATGCTGCCGGATCTACATACGCAGGGTTCGGATTTCTTTTCGGCTGCATGGTTTCTTTATATCCAACCAAAGAATTGACCCAATCTTCATGTTCACCATCTATTTCTTGCTCCAGTAAATCTTTAAAGATGTGCTTGGCATCTCCAACAAGAGGAATAGTTGGCCCAACATTTTTACCAATTTCTGCTGGGTCTACATCAATATGAATTAAAACCTTATTTTCCGTAATTAAATCCGGTTGGCTTACTGCACGATCTGCCACTCTGGCTCCCACCATCACCAACAAGTCGGATTCGTTCATGGCTCTGTTGGCATATGCTTTGCCATTATTACCAACCATACCAAAATACAAGGGATGTTCTGTTGGCATGACACCTATTCCCATCATGGTTGAAACTACTGGAATATGATGCTTTTCCGCAAAAGTCCTTAATTCCTTCTCTGCATCCGCTAAAAGTACACCGCCGCCGGCACAGATAATCGGACGTTTTGCTTTCTCCAGTTCTGCAGCAACCTTCTTAATCTGTACCATATTTCCTTTAACTGTAGGCTTATAGGTACGCATAGATATGGTTTCCGGATAAACAAACTTCTTAATTTCAGCATTTTGAATATCTATGGGAATATCAATTAATACTGGGCCTTTTCTACCTGAATTGGCAATATGAAAGGCCTCTTTGAAAATTCGGGGAATGTCATTCACCTTTTTCACAAGATAGCTGTATTTAACAAAAGATTCCACAGCGCCTGTTATATCAGCTTCCTGAAAAACATCGCTTCCAAGGAGTTCAGAGTTAACCTGTCCGGTGATACAAACCATGGGAATACTGTCTGCAAAGGCAGTTGCTATTCCGGTAATCACATTGGTTGCCCCCGGGCCTGAAGTAACTGCACATACACCAACTTTGCCTGTTACTCTGGCATATCCGCTGGCTGCATTGGCGGCGTTTTGCTCTGTACGAATTAAGATTGTCCGAATATCGGAACTAAGTATACTATTATAAAAAGGACATATGGCTACCCCCGGGTAACCAAAAACACTTGATACGCCCTCTTCTTCTAAACATTTAATGATTGCATCTGCACCTATCATCTATCTAATCCTTCCTTATACTAAACAAATTAATTTACCTTAAAACTTATTAAAAAAAGTGGCAAGAGGTTCAACTACATCACCCAAATCCTCGATTGCGTCATTTAAGCCCTGAAAATCAATTGCTTCCATATTATCTACTACAGTTGTCAATGTTTCGGAATTATCCGTAATAAACGTATCCATTGTAGTACCCATATTTGTTATGGAAGTACTCATAGTGGTTATATTTGCGATTGCTGTATCTGCAAGTGTAATGGTTGAAGATGCCTGCACAATAATATTATTCGCCTTAGTTATGGTCTGCAAAGCCGCAGGGACAAGTACTATGGCACAGACGACAACGACGGCAGCTGTAATTACGGCTGCTAAAGTCTTCACTCGATTATAAAAAAGTTGTTTTTTTGAATTCTTCAAAAGTTCTTCTAATAATGCCTGTGTGCTCTTTTGTTCTTCTTGCATTTCATTGTTTTCCATATGACTGTACCCTTTCTGAATTTTATCCTTTTTCAATGTTAACATAATTTTTCCAAAACTACAATTGTATGATTTTAATATGTTTAAGTCATATAATTTTAATCTATTGAGCCAATAGAGATTTGAATCTTCGCTGTCTTGTTCAGAATTTATTTTTATATTTGATAAGGCTGCTTAATTGCAAAAATATAGCCTATATAAACAAATTAGGATATAGGCTATAATAAAAACAGCGTTTTTTTATATATTTATAGCTTCAATTGAAATTTGAGCAATCAGGCTATTAAAAAAAGGGCTTAAAAATAGCCTCTGGCAAGATTTGTTAAATTAGGCTATATAAAAGAAGCTCCAAAATGAAAAAAACAGAAAATATATGTAGCCTAAATTGGAAAACTAAGATATGAGCCTAAAAATAGAGAAAAAACTGCAAAAAACTGTAGCCCAAATATGTAAATATTGATATAGGCTACAAAACTGAGCGATAAACAATTATTAGAAGTATACAAAGGAAGAATGAAGCTATATAAAGAAGATAGTCCACTTTAAACATTTAAGATAAGACATTTAAGATAAGATATTTAAGATAAGACAAAGTGGATATTTCTTGATTTAAGTCCCTATCTATGATAACTTAAATATGTTATATTTTTTATCAGAAACAATTATCGGAGGTATTTTGTTAAAATGCATTCTTTACATATTAATATTAAATCTACTGTCGTAACACTTTGTTGTTTATCACTTTTCATCCTTTCAGGTTGTGGCAAAAATGCTGAACTTGAAAATTACAAAGCAAATATGAATCAATTTTTTGAAAACATAACAGTATATGACTCTTCTATTAATGCCATTGATCCTAATTCCGAAGGTGCTGCTTCTCAATTGTTAACACTTTTAGATTCCATGGATACCTCATTTGCGCAAATGGCCTCTTTGGAAGTCCCTGAAAGTTTTCCAGGTGTAGATCAACTTGCAGATGAAGCCAGTGAATATATGACTGAAGCAGTTTCTTATTATCATCAGGCATTTGAAGGCGAAACTTATGATGATGTGTTAGCGGATGCCGCCAGACAAAATTACGACCGTGCGAATCTGCGTATTCAATACATTGTTTCGATTTTACATGGCGACATCCCAGAAGAAATCTACACCTACGAAGATGAAACTACAGTACCCGAAGATACCGGAGCTGAAGAAGATTTTGCTGCACCTGAAGGCGAAACTACTGAATCTGAAGAAACAATACCTGAAGAAAGTGCTGAAGAACCAATACCAGAAGAAGGTACTGAAGAACCAGTTTCTGAATAAAAGCAAACAAGTGACTTAAAGCCAACGTGCAAGTCATTAATAGGTTTTTTGAAAATCCTACTAAAACTATCAAGTGAAGAACTTAATAAGTTACTTGAAAATCCTACTAAACTTATTAAATGAAAAACTTAGTAGGTAGCTTTTTCTTCAATTAACCTACGAGAAGCCAACAAGGAAGTTATTAGCAGGTAGTTTCTAGGGCGATTTAACCTACTAAAAGCCAGCAAGGAAGCCATTTATAGGTCGGCGACACAAAATTCTGTGGACGAAATTCAACTATTCACTCATTTTAGTAGGAAAACGGTTTTTTAAATCGGTAGACTAAATGCACCAAGTGACGCTTTTAGTCCCCCGAAGTAGAAATTTGTTTCCAGATAATTTGGCAATGTAAAAGAGAAGGCTGTATAAGCCTTCTCTTTTTATGTGTTTATGTACTTTAATAACTAATTCTCAACTAACTAAATCAATTACACATTAAT
>CAZNAP010000047.1:0-4639 GCA_964571145.1 uncultured Lachnospiraceae bacterium
ACCATTTTCCTACTAAAATGCGTGAATAGTTGAATTTCGTCCACAAAATTCTGTGCCGCCGACCTACAAATGGCTTCCTTACTGGCTTTTTATAGGTTCAATCGGCCTAAATGCAACCTGCTAATAGCTTCCTTGTTGACTTCTCGTAGGTAAATTGAAGAAAAAGCTACCTACTAAGTTTTTTTGCTTGATAGATTTAGTAGGCTTTTAAAGCAACCTACTAATCACTTCCTTACAGGCTTTTAGTCACTTGCTGTTTATGACCCAGTTTCATGCCAATATTAATTAAATATAACATTTCTGAAACGGGTTCGGATAAGCACCGAGCGACTAAGCATTGAGTGATTAATGTTATAATAAGAAGGTACGAATATGATTAGAGAAATGAGACCACAAGATTGGAACAGTATGATTTCAATTTACAAGCAAAGTGTCGAAATGGGAGATGCCGCATTTCCAAAGGTGGAAATATAGGGACTTGTACAGGTAAAATCAAGTCATCTTTGCTGCTGTAATAAATGTGCAGATTGCGATACCAAGAGATAATGGTGTCATGAAGTACTTTTCCTTCTTGCTTTTTGACAGGAAGTTCATGACTGTGTTGCAGGATAAATAAATTGCGATTGCAATACAGACATACTTAGTCGCTTTCACAGAAAACCACATGGGCATAAAGCCACCTGCCTGCAAAATCATACAAATAAAGAAAACCTGTGTGATGAAACAGCCAAGGGTTGCCAGACGTAATTTGGCTGGAAGTACTTGAGTCTGTCCGCCCATCGTGAATTCTCCCAATGGTAAACCAAACACTAAAAGAATTGCCATTAATAAAACAAGTGATAATAATACTGCAGCTATGATTGCAAACATAATTACTTTCCTCCAATATGACTTTTTTATTGAACTTCTCTCGCGTAGACAGACTTAAAGAATTCGATGTCATTTGCGATTGTTTTCAAACCATATTCCAGCATGTAGCACTGATAGGTTACAATATTTTCAATTACTTCAGATAACGTATTGCTACCTGAAACAGATAGGATGTGATTCGTCAGAACAGCATCGTTTTGCAGTCGAGCAACATTTGTCTGAACTGTGCAGTTCTTTGTAGATATCACTTGTTCTTCGAGCTTTTTGAGTGACTGTTGTTCTTTAGCTAAATCCGCAAGAAGCTTTTCTAATACAGAAATTCGTTTCTCTTTGGGCATCATACCTAGATAGAAAAACTTACCTTCCTCCATATTCTTGGCTTTATACCATTGGATGGGAGTTTGCATCCATTCAACAAACTGTAACACCCCGTCAGGGGTGATGTGATATTCTTTTTTTAAAAAACCTTTTTCCTCAAATTCTCTAATGAAGATTTTTTGATTGGTAAGTAGCTTTTTTAAGGCTGCCTGTATACTGCCTAAACTATTGCTGCATACAGTACCAAGTACTTTTTCAATGTATGTTTTTATCTCATAAATGGTCATGCTTTTCGTCAATAGCATACTGAGAATTAAGTTTTCCATAAAATCATCCTTTCGTATTACTATTAGTAATATTACTTATAGTATTATGCAATGATACTCTTGTCAAGCAATATTCTTGAAGAATATACTCTTTTCCCACCTTTAATATGGAATAACTATTAGTAGATATGTTATAATTGGATGGTTGAGAAATTGATATATAGTTTGAAAGGGGAGAAAAAGGACGATGAATGGAATCGGAATATTGACTGTAGCATTGATTTTAATGTTAACCGGAGGGGATGGCATGAGTAAACCGGACGTTGCTAGTCCGACAGTTGAGTCGCCAAACCTGGTAGGTGAATACTTAGATGAAAATGGTGATGTTAATCTCATTATCGAAGAAGAAGGAACAGAATATCATATAGAGATATGTATTTTTAGGTTAACATTGCTGGATGACGGCGTTGGCAATATGGATGGTGACAAGTTAGTTTTTACAGCAACAGATGCCAGCGGGGAGCCTATTAAGGGAGAAATTGTGGAAACGGAAAGTGGCGTAGATGTTATTTTTACGGATTCAACGTGGACGTATATTCAAAATGGAGACACATATAGTTACACAAGAGGAGTTTAGCAAGGATGAAAAAAAAAGTGGCAATACTCATTATTTTGATTTTTGTATCGGTATTGGCTGGAATAATTTATTTTGTTACATACGGCATGAACAAACCGACGTCTTATGTGGTTGACGGAACTGACTTTTCCGCAGAAGTGATTAATGGTAGGGAATTAATATTGAGTTTGCCGTCTAATGCGACGACAGGTTATTCATGGGTGATTGTTGATGAACCGGACAATTTCACCAGTGATTACAACACTTACATTGAAGACGGTGGTGGAGAAGGACGTGTCGGAGTGGGCGGCAATACACAGTTTCGCATTGTGGCATTAAGTGAGGGCTCCGGTACAATGACTTTTCAGTACAAACGAAATTGGGAAGGTGGAGAAATAGAGGGGACTTATGAATTAAGCCTTGAGATTATAAAAAGTAACAAGGATTATTTACAAATTGAGGCGATCTCATTTATACGGCAAGAAGATAAGCAATAGGCAACTAGATGATACTTATGCAAATATTAAGTGAAAGTCTAAAGGAGAATAGAAGAAGATGAGTTTGTTGCAAGAGATCAAAAATTATCAGCCTTTCAATGAGCAGGAGGAAAATGATAAAGCGGTAATGCTGCAGTTTATGGAAAGCTATTCAGATTATCTCACCAGAGAAAACAAGATTGCGCATTTTTCCACAGCTATGTGGACGGTAAACAAAGAGCAAACAAAAATGCTGATGGTATATCATAATATATATGATACATGGTCGTGGACGGGTGGTCATGCCGATGGAATTGAAGATTTATACTCCGTGGCAATGCGCGAACTGTGGGAAGAAACCGGTGTTAGCAATGCACAATCAAAGAGTAAAGACATTTTTGGGTTGGAAATATTAACAGTCAGTGGACATGAAAAGAAGGGTATTTATGTGCCCAGTCATTTACATTTTAATGTAACTTATTTGGCAGAAGCAGATGAAAATGAAGAACTGGTTATTTGCGAGAAAGAAAATTCAGGGGTACAGTGGTGGACTTTTGAAGACGCAATAAAAGCGTCAAAAGAACCGTGGATGATAGAACGCGTATATAAGAAATATATTGCCAAGTGCAGCATATAGGTATATAAGAAATGGAAACTCATTCAAATTTGTTTCTTCTTTAAAACAGTAAGTGTGGTATACTTATATTGTAAAAATATCCTTTTGAATATGTGTTATAGATTGAAATGAGGAGGAATATAGAGTGCCTGAGATATCTATGTTTTATGGAATTAGAGTTACTATGTATTATGATGATCATAACCCTCCACATTTCCATGCTGAACATAGTGGAAACAAGGCAATTGTTGAGATTGATGGTGCGCGATGTATAAAAAGGTGCGTTACCATCACAGCAGTTAAAGTTGATTTTGGCGTGGTGTGTTTTACATCAGGATGAATTGATGCAGAATTGGGAATTATCAAAAGAAGGAAAACCATTGAATAGAATTAACCCATTAGTTTAGAGAAGAGGTGATGGATGTGTTCCCAAAGGTGGTTCAAGTAATACCAACGAAAGATTATTCAGTTTATGTATACTTTGAAGATGGTAAAATAGTTTGCTACGATATGAGTAAGATGCTAGAGAAAGAAGTGTTTCAACCATTGAAAGACATGCAAATTTTTATGGAAACATGTACAGTTATGAATGATACACTAGCTTGGGATATTAGCAACAAGCGAGATGCATCTACTTGCCTTGATATTGATCCAGACACTTTATATGAGTTACCATTTGCGAGTGAACAGATTGCACAATAGCATGTTATGACGTTTCAGAGCAGAGTTTAGCATCTCAGGATTTTGTCCTGAGGTGCTTTGGCAAGTGTTACTATTAGAATAAATAAGGGAGATTTATGGAAATATTAAAATTAAGAGAAAATAGCCAACTGGCAAGTAAAGCTGCGAAATGGTTCCATTCCAAATGGGGTATTCCCCTTGAGGCATATGTGGAAAGTATCAGTGATTGTATACAAAATGCAGGAAGTGTTCCCCAGTGGTATGTTGTTGTAGAGGGAGATGAGATTATTGGCGGCATGGGTGTGATAGCGAATGATTTTCAAGACCGTAAGGATTTGACGCCCAATGTTGTCTTCTTGACAGATATGTAAATGAATGATAAATTTGTAGGATAATAAAATAAATTATGATACTCCTCTGCCACCGGGTAGAAGAGTCAATCGCTGGAATTTCTATCGTTAGGTCAAAGAAGATAGAAAGCTCCGGCGTTTTTTATTGAAATGAAAAGAAGGAGAGCACGGCAATTATGAACAATCCAATAAAAAACATAACAACAAAAGACTGGAGCATTTGGATAGGCTCTGTACTGATTATTGGAATATCAAATTTAGTGACAGGAGATGTTAATTTTCTGATACTGCTAGCAGCTTGGGTGGGAGTCACCTCTTTGATATTGGCTGCTAAGGGAAATGTGTGGGCACAAATATTGATGGTTACCTTCAGTATTCTTTATGCTATAATTTCATGGAAATTTCGTTATTGGGGAGAAATGATTACCTATCTGGGAATGACATTA
>CAZNAP010000047.1:4739-16794 GCA_964571145.1 uncultured Lachnospiraceae bacterium
TAGTTTAAGTTGGCAAATGGAGAATTGATGAGGTATAATAAGCACCGAGTAACTCAAGGAGAGCAATCATGAAATTAAGAAAACTTGATTATAATTTGACAGTATGCAAGGTAAAGTCAGAAGCAGATTTAAACCTAGAAAATAATTTCTACTTTATTGGCAAAACAATGGATGAGATATCCCTTGTTTGCGTCACAGAGGATACGCCAATAAACACGATTGAACGAGATGATAACTGGAAAGGTTTTATGATTGACGGAGTTCTTGATTTCTCATTAATCGGAATACTGGCAAAAATAGCAGGAATATTAGCAGAAAATAAAATTGGGATTTTTGCAGTATCAACCTTTAATACAGACTATATACTCGTCAAAAAAGATTATTTTGAACAAGCAATGAATGTATTAGAGAAAGCTGGGTATGAGATAAGTTAGTCATTTATAACAACAATGCCAGTGTCCCAAGCACAATAAGGAGTAAGCCAATTCCGGATTTCAGAGTAAGTTTCTCCTTGAAAACAAGATAGGAGAAGGCAATTGTAACCAGAATACTGAGTTTGTCAATAGGAACTACTACGCTGGCAGGACCTGTTTGTAAAGCACGATAATAACAGAGCCATGAGGACCCCGTTGCAATACCTGAAAAGATAAGAAATATCCAGCTTTTCTGGTCAATTTCCTTTATGGTGTGTTGTTTGCCGGTGACGAAAACCACAATCCATGCCATAATCAAAACTACAATTGTTCGAATGGCAGTTCCAAGATTAGAATTAATATTTTCAATGCCTACTTTACCAAGAATGGAAGTTAAACTTGCAAAGACTGCGGAACCAAGTGCATATAGAATCCAGGCCTTACTCTCTTTTACGGTTCCTTCAATATGCTTTTTTTGAATCATACAATAGGTACCGATACCGATTAAAACCATTGCAAGAAACTTAATCAGAGTAATATCTTCGCTTAAAAAAATAAAAGCCAGCAACATGGTCAGTATGGTGCTTGATTTATCAACAGGTGTCACCTTATTGACATCACCAATTTGCAATGCTTTAAAGTAACAAAGCCATGAAGCACCAGTCGAAATTCCTGATAAGATAAGGAAAATCAATGTCTGATTACTAATGGAGGAAAGCCCGTCTTGTGCACCTACCAGAAAAACCATAATCCATGAAAAAATCAACACAACGATTGTTCTTAAGGCTGTTGCAACATTAGAGTCTGTATTTTTAATTCCGCATTTTGCCAAAATAGCTGTCAGTCCGGCAAATAAGGCAGAACCAAATGCAAATAGAATCCACATATTAATTTTATCCTCCTGTAAATGACTATTTCAATGTGAGCTTTAGAATTGCTCAAATAAAAAAATAATACTGTATCTTTAACCGATTGTCAATGAAGTCAAGGGATGTGAATTTTATTTTTAAAGCAGCCAGGGAAAAAGTGATAGTCAGTATAGTCTGTAAATGACATTTAAAATTAAATATATTTAACACGAATGAAAAAAACAAAAAAGCATAAAATATATTTAATTAGATTGAAAATACAGAAAGGCTATGTTACTATCATTAATAAGAAGGGAAGTGATTATATTGGTAAAAAGAGAACAGTATTTGGAGCGTATTCGCCCATTTTATGATTCAGAGATGGTTAAGGTTATCACAGGAATCAGAAGATGCGGAAAATCTACTATAATCAGACAGATTATTGATGAACTGAAAATTACAGGCATTAAGGATAAAAATATTATATACATTAATTTTGAAGATTACCAATATAGAAAAATCAGTTCTGCAGATGCACTATATGAATTTATAAAAGCGCAGATTACAAATAATGAAAAATATTATCTGCTCATTGATGAAATACAGAATGTGGATGCATTTGAACTTGTTATCAATTCATTTCGTGCTACACAGAATATCAGCATATTTATAACTGGTTCTAATTCAAAGCTTTTGTCCGGGGAACTTGCTACGCATTTGAGCGGCAGAACAATCTCATTTAGAATCATGCCTTTTAATTTTAAAGAATTTTGTGAATATAAAAAGCAGTATGGTTCGGCTAAAAATAATCAAGAACTTTTGGATGAATATATGGTATGGGGAGGATTCCCACTTGTTTGTAAAGAGGAAGACAGCAGTAAAGAAATATTGTTGTCCAATATATATGATTCTGTTGTGCTGAAAGATATTATTATGAGAAATAAGGTGGCTTCTCCGGTTGCACTTGAAAAAGTATTGGAATATGTAGTGGCAAATTCTTCACTAACAATATCAGGGAATAATGTTGCGACAGTTTTAAGCGATGACAATAATACTATTTCTGCACCAACCGTTTATGATTATATTCGTTACATGACAGAGGCATGCATATGTGACAAAGTACCACGGTATGATATCAGAGGGAAAAAAGTGCTGGCCTTTGAAGAAAAAGTATATGTATGTGATTTGGGTTTTTTCCATTTAAAGAAAAATCGAGTTAAAGAAGAATATAATTATATTATTGAAACAATTTGTTATAATGAGCTCATTGCAAGAGGATATAAGGTATATGTTGGAAAAACATATAAAGGAGAAATTGACTTTATTGCAGAAAAGGGAGAAGAAAAGTTTTATGTTCAGGCAACATATCTGTTAAGTGACGAGAAAGTGATAGAAAGAGAGTTTGGTATTTACGATAATATTAGCGATAACTACCCAAAGTATGTTATTTCATTAGATAGGATTCCATTATCCAGAGATGGAATCATTCATATGAATTTGATTGATTTTTTGCTGGCCTAAATTGGAATCCGTTGTACACTTAACAGCAAATCGTGATTCAATTTGGAAAAACGGGGATTATGATTTAGAACTTGACAGAGATATAATTTCATGATAATTTTTATACAATAACAAAATAGTAGATGATACTTTTCTGCCACCGGGTAGAAGAGTCAATCGCTGAACTTTCTATCGTTAGGTCTAAGAAGATAGAAAGCTTCGGCGTTTTTTATTTACAGGAAAGAGGTAAATCATGTTTAGAGAAATGCGTAGAAGCAAACAGGTATTGGCAGAAGATGAAGTTATTGCAATCTTGGAAAAAGGGAAATCCGGAGTCCTGGCTCTTCTGGGCGACGATGATTACCCATATGCAGTTCCTATCAGTTACGTTTACTGTGATTCTAAAATCTATTTTCATGGGGCAAAAAATGGCCATAAGATTGATGCAATCAGGAAATGTTTCAAGGCATCTTTTTGTGTGATAGACCAGGACCAGATTATCCCGGAAGAATACACAACCTATTTTCGAAGCATAATTGCTTTTGGTAAAATTCGTATTATGCAAGATGAAAGTGAAATAAGAAAAGCCATTATGGCACTTGCATTAAAATACAATCAGACTGATAACCCTCAAGGTCGTGAAGCTGCCATCAATCGGGATTGGAAACCACTGTGTATGATAGAATTTGATATTGAACATATAACCGGAAAAGAAGCAATTGAACTGACGAGGGCAAGAAAAGTATGAGAAATCTAATTAAAAGCCTCACCAAGAAAGCGTGGTGTATCTGGACATTTTCTGTGCTGGTGATTGGAATTTCAAATTTAGTGGCAGGGGATGTTAATCTTTTAATGCTGTTAACAGCCTGGGTGGGAGTCACTTCTTTGATATTAGCAGCTAAGGGTAATGTATGGGCACAAATTCATTCATGCTTCAACTCCTTATACATCCATACATGAGGACATCCTTCCACTAAATATGAATCTCCTTGAATTTGATAACCCTGTTTTTTATAAAATTGCGATGCTCTGCACTGTGCAGATAATTCAATCCTTACGCCCCCTTGATTGTATATTTCTGTCTCTGCGTTTTTGATGATAACTGTACCATAGTTTTTGCCTCTGTATATCTTAGATACAGCTATCCTTCCAATTATAAAGCAGCCTTTTTGCTCAGAATAAAAGTATCTGCATGTTGCAACGGTTATATTATTATCCCAAATAACAATATGCGTTGCGATTTCATCAATATCATCGAATTCATTTTTAAATCCCTGTTCCTCCATAAAGACACTTTTTCGAATTAATATGGCTTGCTCTGGTAACTGTTCATACATTTTAATTTGCATTTGCATTCTCCTTCTTTCTAACACAAAAGGCATCCAAGACTAAATCTTATAGTGTATACACACCGTACCTACGATTTAATCTTGGATGCCTTATAATCACTCATCCGGTGATGAGTGAAAGCGTTCTATTTAATTTTATTATTTTAGTAAATTCACGAATAAATGTCAAGAGCAAATATTTCTAAATACATTCCTGTAAATATTTCAATTTCGCTTTTGGAAACCATCTTTGAAAGCTTCTCCAACACGTTCAGTGACCGCGTAATATCCATGTGTATACGGATCGAAAGCAATAGCATTGACTAACGACATATCAACCTTATCGCCATTCATAACACTTTCGTCAGCTGTAACATTTACCACTTGACCGATAACGCCACAGCCATACTTATTGTCTTGGTATTCGATGAATTTGCATTCCAAACACAGTGGAAATTCATTGATGACAGGTGCATCCACATTCTCAGATTTGCTTGCCGTTAGTCCACTGTTCTCAAATTTAGTGGGAACTTTGTTACCAGATTCAACGCCGAAATAGTCGGCTTCGACTACATGGGCTGCATCGGCGATGCTGACTGTGAATGCACCTCTGGCTTTAATATTCTGTACTGTTTTGTGTGTTTCAGTTAAGTTGAGGGCAACAGTATCTCGCTCCTGCATAGTACCCCAAGCGGCATTCATAACATTAACACTACCATCTGCGTTATATGTTGCTACCATTAAAACCGGCATAGGGAAGATGCCTTCTGTTATATTCAGACTCTTTCGCATAGTAATTACCTCTTTCTTGATTATAATTGACAGGTAGAATAGCTTTCTATATAATTGTATCAGCAATAGAAAGAATATCAAGTACTGTCATAAAATACAGGTACTATCTTAAAGGAAAGCATAAATGATAAAGAACTATATTGAAAATGCAAATTTTGAAGACACAGGTTTTAGCTATACATTATCACTTATCTCTGGAAAACATAAGATGGTGATACTTTATTGTCTTATGGAGTTTGAAACAGTGCGATTCAATGAATTGAAGCGATATTTGAAAAACATTTCCGATAAAACGCTTAGTAATAATTTGAAAGAATTAGAAGCGGATGGACTGATATGCAGAAAAGAATATCCACAGATTCCGCCTAAGGTTGAATACAGTTTGAGTGATAAAGGGGAATCCCTAATGATTGTATTGGATCAGTTGTGTGTCTGGGGAGAGAAGAATAAGGGCGCACTCTAAACGATACAAAATGCGCTTCAAAATGTATGTACGTATAAAGTGACACATTGTAATATTGACCTATCGAGGTGGCAGGCATGAAAACGGGTGAAAAGATAGCTCTTCTAAGAAAAAGAAAAGGACTGACACAGGAGCAGATGGCTGAGATTTTGGAGGTTTCCAGACAGTCTGTGTCAAGATGGGAGATAAACGCAGCATTTCCCGAAACAGAGAAACTGATTAAGCTCAGCCGGCTTTTGGAATGCAGCATCGATTTTCTCCTGAATGATAAAGATTTAGAAGAGGTGTATATAAAGTCTGGTCCGACGGTTGCCGAAGCATATCAATTCATAAAAGGCTGTGGATACTTTTTTCTGGCTACAGATGCCGGAAGCAAACCTAATCAACGTCCCATGGGTATGATATATTGCGATGATAAGACGTTATATATTGGTACAGACAGAAGAAAAAAGCTGTATTCCGAAATAAAGGACAATCCGAATATCAGCATAGCCAGCTATAACCTGCATACCAGAAGTTGGGTGCGCATATTAGGAAAAGCCTTTGAAGAAACTTCAAATGAAATTTGTAATGCAATGAAAGATTCTTTTCCCATGATTAAGCAAAAATACACCTCGGAGGATGAAAATTATTTTGCTGTTTTGGGAGTAAAAACGTCATCAATAGAGATAGAATAATGGAGGAATAAGATATGAATCAAGAAGGAAGAAAGGTAATGCAGGAACGTTTTGGAAAGGATTCCCTAATTGCACTGGCCACCACAAACGGGGATTATCCTGCCGTAAGATATGTGGACGCATATTATGAAGACGGAGCATTTTATATCATTACATATTTGCTTTCTAACAAAATGCAGCAGATTGCTAAGAACAATAATGTGTCAGTATGTGGTGAATGGATGACAGCTAAGGGAAAGGCTGAAAACCTTGGATATTTTGGCAAAGAAGCGAATAAGGAAATGGCAGAGAAGCTGCGTCAGGCGTTTGCCGCCTGGATAGATAACGGACATAATAATTTTGAGGATGAAAATACCATTATACTAAAGATACAGCTTGAAGAGGCAGTTGTTTTTTGTGATGGTAAAAGATATGAGATAGACTATAAATTGGAGAAATAACTGAGGAACTCATCCAAAAGATAGATGTTGAACAGCAATGGACATGGGAAGATGAAAAACTAATGGAAGCATATGCTTGCAAGAAGAATATGGATGAATTTAGACAAAAGGATAAGCAGCAAATTCATTTTACATAAAAAATACTTATATTTTGCAGTAAGATGATAGTGGAAAGGAATATAAATATATACAATTGTCTGGAACGAATAAACTGGGAGGACAATAAGTATGTATGTAGAACACAAATATTTTGACCAAGAAATTAAAAGGGATGTATATCAGTTTGGTGGGGCTGCATTAAATGAAGCATGTGCTGAGATTATACTTTCAGGTGAACAAATGCCGGTTACACCACAACAATTGCAACAGCTGAATGATAAAATAAAACGGGACGAACCTAAGCATATCGGCATGGGGAAATTTTTCATAGGTCTTTTCTTATTTTTTTCTCCGCTTATTGTTATTTGTCTGATGGTGAAGCTTAACCCATCGAATTCGCAGGTCCTTTTCCGTCAATACGGACTGCTTATCACAATAATTTGTTATACGATATTTGCAATGTATATTATTTACTCCTGTATTTCCGGAACGAAAAGAACAAAGAAATATATGGAAAAACGATGGACAGAGATTAATCATTATGGAATAACGGCATTTAAACATCATGTGGAGCATACTTATTTCATGGAAACCAGAGATCCTTCGTATGTGTGCGGATATATATGCTATTCATTTAAGGGGATTTTTATAAGTGATGTTTCTTGCTATAGAAGCTGGTCAGGACAAAATGCGGCACAGAAAATTATCAAAGCAGAAGAACAGAAAAGCCAGTACCTGGATGCAGAAGAAAATATTACATTGGCTGTAGTTAATATGAAGAATAAGCAATATGTTTTTATTACCAGACCACATATAGGCAATGAGGAGTTGATGAATGGTTAACTCCTGAAATAAGGATGAGTAAAGGGAGAAAAAGCAGTTTTAATGACTTCAGCCGATGATTTCTTTTGGCAGGAGGTTGCGGGGATACCAATGGACAGCCCCAGATTTCAAAGACAAATCATTTGAAAGAGGCTTATGAATTTGGAAAAAACATTTATGCGTTCCAATAGGAGGTTTTGGTGAAATGGCAAACACATCTTTAAGAAACCAGGTGATTCAAATTGCCGCCAGGAAGTATCACACGAAGCCTGAGCGTTTATGGGCCAAATATCCGGGCTATGAAGTCTTGAGACATACAGAAAACAGAAAATGGTATGCGGTTATTATGGATGTTCCAAAAAACAGGCTTGGACTTGAGGGAGAAGAAAAAATTGATATTATGGATATCAAGATAGATTCGGAAGTGGTTGGTTCGCTTTTATTGGGAAAAGGGATTTTTCCGGGGTATCATATGAATAAAGGAAATTGGATATCTGTTTTACTGGATGGAACAGTAGCTGTGAGTACTGTAGAATTATTGTTGGATGTCAGCTTTGGGTTGACAGATAAAAAGAAAAAGTGAGCTTGAAAGAAGATCCACGTGACATACAGCTAGGGTAAGAAATCAAGAAGAACTGAGGAAATCAGATTATGGCAACGACAAAAGAATACTATGAATATATAATGGAATGTCTAATCAAGGTTGGAGATATTACATCGAAGAAAATGATGGGTGAATATTGCATTTACTATCAGGACAAACTGGTTGCTCTTTTGTGTGATAATAGACTTTTAGTCAAGCAGACAGATACCTCAAAAAGACTGCTGCAAAATTGTGCACTTGAATATCCTTATGAAGGATCAAAGACACTGATGTATGTTGTTGAGGAATTGGAAAACCTTCAATTGATGAAAGAGCTGTTGGAAGGATTATACAAGGAATTGCCTGAGATAAAGAAGAAAAGTAAAAGCTGATTTGAAAGAATTACTGAATAGCTTTGGTGATTTCGTCCATATTGTTTTCAAACCATTTCATAAGCTGAGTGAAAAAGTGGGCCTGATAAAGATAAATATGTCGATTATCCGCACCAGTTAAAGGTGCACAGGTTTTATATTAAATCAGGTCACTAGAGCTGTTTCAATCAACAAGAAATGAAGGAGAGATTGTGGGGATAAAAAAATTTATTATCGTAACAATTATTGTTTTATTTTATACGATAACAGCATGCGGAAATACAGAAGGTGTAAACACAATAGCTGAAAGCGTACCAGTTAAAAATGCAGATGCGACACCTATACCCTCAGATGGTATTCGAAACATCGAAATAGAATTAACAAATGATGCTATGCCAGAGCAGATTATTACACGGCTGTATGAGATTACAGGAGAAGATTCCAGTGGCAGAGGTAGTGAAATGCTGGTGTCGCAGGGGTCGTATGGGGTGCAGATCATGGTATTGGACGGTCCACAGGAGACTCACTGTATGAACGAAAATTTACTGTTGACTCTGAAAGTCAAGGACAACTGGCATTAGTGTCAGATGGAAAATACTGGTATATTATGGAAAATAGCTGTTATGAACAAAACGGTGAAGGGATTTATGACGGCAAGGTCTTTTCCTGGATAAATGGAGAAAGAAACGTTATTGATGAATTCAGTGCTGAATTTGTGACCGGTAAAGAGGCGGCGTTACAATGGGTTAAAGTTGGAAGGCAAATAGTCTGTAGAGATGATGTGATTCCGCAATATCAGAATAAAGTAGAAAAATGGTATGAGAATTCAGAACTGTTGGTGGCATGCGATACGGCTAATTCTGATCACCAGATACAAAACGCTTTTGTTGGTACGGATAAGAGACTATGGCAGTATTCTTTGGAAGATTTCTTCGGCACTATCTGGGAGCGTCCGGTTAAAAAGTATGCAGCCGATACTTTTGAAAATGTAATGGGCAAAGATGGAATATGTATTTATGAATCTTCCATTTTTCCAACGTCATGCTATTATTATGCGGAAGAAAATGATGAACTGATTGCTGATACTTGGGGAGAAGATTTCATTGTGGATGTGGACGGAAATGGAGTGACCGAGCTGGTCAGTAACGTAATATATGGAGACGGGGCACAGGCTACACTAATTTATTATCTGGATGAAAACAATCAAATACAAAAAGGCTTTGCTGATGCGTTGTTGGATGTAGAGTATGATAATCATGGAATTGGCAGTTCGTATTCTAAATATATTCCTGATGAAAATGTAGTGGAAATTTTTTATTACATAGATGCGATAGAGGATTTTAAGAGCAAGAAGTATGAAATAGATTTCAGCAAAATTGATTTTCAATTATATGAAGGATTATAAAAATGAAAGACTTAGTAAAAGGAAAACCCCTCAAAGTAATACTATTATTTGCTTTACCACTTTATGTAGGACAGTTATTTCAATTGTTTTATGGCGTGGTTGATACCAGAATTATCGGCAGTGCGCTTGGAGAGCAGTCGTTGGCAGCAGTAGGAGCGACAACAGCTTTAAGCGATTTGGTTATGGAATTTTTGAACGGAATTATTTGTGGTTTTGGAATTATTATTGCCACCTTTTTTGGTGCTAAAGATGAAGAAAAGATGAAAAAAGCCATTGGCGGAACGATTATAATGGGAATCTTATTTACGGTAATTATCAGTGGCGGATGTCTTTTGTTTTTACCTCAAATCCTAGATTCGCTGAATGTATCAGAGAATTTATTGCCACAGGCAACAGCCTATATCACGATTATTATAGCTGGTCTTGCTATTACAACACTTTACAATATCTGTGCGGCAGTTTTAAGAGCAATTGGGGATTCTTATACACCTCTCATTTTCCTGATTATTTCAAATATTTTAAATGTAGCGTTAGATTATCTTTTTGTCATGAATATGGGTATGGGAGTCGAGGGAGCTGCTCTTGGTACGGTTATAGCCCAGGCAGTTTCTGTCATTCTTTGTTTTGCTTTTATCAGAAAGAAATACCCATTGCTTTCTGTAGGCAGAACTGATTTGGTGCCACAAAAAGATATTTATAGACAGCTTTTACCAACGGGTATGTCCATGGGATTCATGCTTTCTTTTGTATTACTTGGATCGCTGGCATTACAGACCAGTATCAATACGTTTGGAACCAACATTATTGTGGCGCATACGGCTGCACGAAAAGTGACAATTATTTTCCTGACACCATTCTTTGTTTTAGGAACCGCATTGGCGACTTATTGCGGACAGAACCTTGGAGCAAAAGAGTATGCCAGAATTAAACAGGGAATAAAAAGCACCATACTACTTTCGATAGCATGGTGTGTGGTAGTGCTTATACTTACATTTAGTGGTGCACGTGCTTTTATACAATTGATTACGGCTAGTTCAGAGGAAGAAATTCTGAATATGGCAGTTCTATATTTGAAAATCAATGCATGTTTTTATTTTCTGCCTGCAATTATCTGTATCCTACGAAACAGTATGCAGGGGTTTGGCGATTCCAAAACACCGTTAGTATCCAGTTTTATTGAACTGGCAGGTAAAGTATTAATCGCGTGGTTGCTGGCACCGGTGATTGGATACATGGGTGTCATCGTTTCAGAGCCGATTGTATGGGCGGTTATGGTAGTGCCTTTATTATTTGGCATGCGCAGATTTACATTAATTTTCAAGAAATAGTAAGTGATTAGTATTCATTTAGCATACTTTTCATAATCCTTTGGTTGATTTACCTTGTTATTTTTCTTTTAGAAAGGCATCAACAGTCTGAATCCATGTATCGGGTTCGTAAATCGCTTTGTAGCAGTGCATATCACCTTTAAAGCAGATAACTTTTGTTTCCGGATAGAATTTTTGCATCAACTTGGCAGCTTTCTTGGATAGAACTTCATTTCCCTTGGTTCCGTGAAGAAATAAGATTCTGCTTTGGTTATTCACATCATCGCGTATATTTCCTGAAAAAGCAGCACATATAATATTTCTCATAGATTCATCTGACATGAAATCAGCGATTCTTAAGAAGCTGTCCAGATATTTCTCCGGTAAAAAGTGTTTCTTAAAAGATGCTAATACTTTTTCGTCGCGTGCCTTTGATTGGTGAATAATTTTGATATAGTTATTAATCATAATGGTTTGAGCAAACTTAGGACATGATATCAACGGAGCACCATCCATAACTAAACTACCAATGGCCAGTCTGCCGTCCTGCCAGATTTCATAAGCAATTTTACCACCTAGAGAAAGGCCGCATAGAGCATCTATGGCTTCGATATTCTGTTGTTGAAAATACTCGACGATTTCTGCTATTTCAGTAGATATGGAAGTGAATTCACTGGCACTTTCTTCTGTATGAGCACTCAAGGCAATGGCATAAACGTTATAATGCTCCTTAAATGCTGTGATTTGCGGCATCCAGATTTGCCATGGCGTCAACACCCCGTGAATTAGAACCATAACCGGTTTCTTTCCTTCAATAAATTCATGTACCTTCATTCTAAATCCTCCAATCTAAATTCATTTTAAATGAGTTAGAGAGAAAAGTCGAGATAAAATGAAAACAAATGTTAAATGAAGAAATCAAGAAAATAAACGGGTAAAGAAGCTTTGAAAAGCTAGTCGGTCGGTGCCTAGTCGAACCCGTTTCAGAAGTGTTATTTCTAATTAGT
>CAZNAP010000048.1:0-15972 GCA_964571145.1 uncultured Lachnospiraceae bacterium
ATGTTCTTTGAATATTATACCGAAAACCTCTGGGGCAGACATCCCAGTGAAATAGATGCTTCCTGGGGCGCACAAAGAGCCAAGGGGCTTTCAATTATGGCCGTGCTCAAAGATGTATTCGGCAAAATATTTAAGAAGAAGAACCGCAAGGTGGAAACCTCTCTCATAGAGCAGTTTAAATATCCCAAACTGGGTCCCGGTCAATTGTGGGATGTGACCGCACAGGAAATCGAAAAGCTGGGCGGAACCATTATCATGAATGCGCAAGTTACCAAAATACATAAGAATGACAGCAATGTACTGACAGCCCTTACCTATGTCAAAGACGGCGCAGAACATACGATGGAAGGGGATTACTTCATTTCATCCATGCCTGTCAGAGATTTGGTCGCAGGTATGAACGATGTACCAAAGGATCCCGCCAGAATCGCAGCCGGACTTCCTTACAGAGATTATATGACCTTAGGTGTCTTGGTTCCCAAGATTAACCTGAAGAATGAAACCAATATTAAAACGGTTAATAATCTGGTTCCTGACTGTTGGGTATATGTACAGGATAACAGCGTGAAGCTTGGACGTTTCCAGATTTACAACAACTGGTCTCCTTATATGATTAAAGATTTGGAAAATACAGTATGGATTGGTTTGGAATACTTCGTAAATGAAGGCGATGAATACTGGACTATGACAGAAGAAGATTTCTCCAAGTTAGGCGTAGAAGAAATGATTAAGTTAGGCCTAATCAACAGTGCCGACGAAGTTCTGGATACTCATATGGAGAAGGTTAAGAAAGCATATCCCGCTTACTTTGATACCTATGATGAAATAGATACTTTAGTGGATTACCTGAAGACAATCGATAACCTCTACTGCGTCGGAAGAAACGGACAGCACAGATACAACAACATCGATCATTCCATGTGTACCTCTTTTGAAACTGTTAAAAATATCATCAGTGGCACTAAAGACAAGTCCAATATTTGGAATGTAAATACTGAGCAGGAATATCACGAAGAAAAAGCTGAAAACGAAGCTGAAGTAGATTAATTAACAACTTCGCACAATAGAACGAAATTCAAGGGAGTCTCATTTGAGGCTCCCTTTCTTTAACGGCTTTTATTTATTTGTACACTCATTAGCATTCCACTATTATTCTTCTTTTCTATAAAAAGCAAATTCGTATCCGTTATATTCAAACACCTCATGCATAATGAAATGGTCTGTTAATCCCGGATAATCCGTCTGTAAATATGCCAGACTTCGTTGAGAACAGAAGAACCATTGCTCATCCTCCAATTCGTGGCGAACCATTTCCTGCGTATAAGGAGGCGTATTTCCAATCGACCACTCGGTTGTATGTAAATGTGTATCCCTGTCTATCAAGGACATTAATTCCGGTACGCCTTCGCCAAAGGACATTGCATCCGGTGGAATCTGAACATATACATACTCGGCAAACTCCATCAACTCATCCCTTTTCCATATGGTTTCAGATGACTTTTTCCATGCTTTCGGCATAGAATAAATACCGTCAAATGCCATAATAAACAAAATCAGGACTGTTACAATACGAAGTGACAAAAGGATGAAGCGATTGGGCTTTGCAAATAGAGAGTCCTTATTTGCTTTCCATTCCAGATACATCGTCTGACTCTTCTGGAAAATAATGACCTGCATAATGAGTAATAAAAACAAATTAATAAACAAGCACGCCTCTGCCGGGCGGTTTATGTAATACAGTGTCAAACCAAGACACATAATTCCCAACAGAAAATAGTATGCTTTAAAGCCCTTTTCCACTTTTTGAGGGAAAAATATCTGAAACAATGCCGGAAATACAAATCCCATAAACAGGATTGCCGAACCAATCCATGCATGCGTAGCATCCGGAAGTGGCAACTCTATAAAGTCAATGTAATCCCAATCGGAAATTAATGGGAACATAAATTCTTTAAAATCTAATATTGCGCCACCTGCCAAAAGATTATATCCATTGACGATTATGTAGGCAAATACAAAAGGAAGTAAGCAATAAATCAGAATTTCACGTAACAATAACAATGCTTTTCGAACAGAAAAGGCCTCTCCATCGTAAACATTCCCAACCCACCTAAACAAGGCAAAGGAAGCCATGGTTACAATTCCCACTTCCGTTGACCATACAAATGATAACGTCAATATGACAACAGCCAAAATATTGTATTTCTTCTGCTTTTTATGTTCATGTAATGCCAGTGCACACAAAAGAATAGGGAAAATCATCCGATGCGGATGTACCTGTAAATAAACCCCTCCTTGCATGAGCATAAAATAGTACTCACCAATTGCAAACATTCCCAAATAAAAAATCAAATCACGTTTTGCAAAGAAATTCAAAATATAAATAAACAACAGAATGGAGATTCCTGCAAGCACTGCACAAAGAATATAGGTTCCAGTTAAATAGTCTATATTTAAAAACCTGTGCATAAACTTTAATACCGGCATAAACACAATTGCGTAGTGCCCGTACAACGGTTCCAGATGCTTACTGTAAGGTATCAACCAGCAAGCATTAATGATACTGTTGGTATATGCATGACTATGATAAGGTCCACCTTGCACATCTTGAAAAATATTGGGTGCATAAAACTGAATCGATGTGCCAATTGTAAACAAGAAGGAAACAACAGCTCTGATTTTCTTTCTGATTCTAAGACCTTTTTCACCGGGCTCTTTTCTTAAAATAAACAAACAGATTCCCACGCCTACAATCATTAACACCAACCATAACGGTAAGGGAAAAGTCCTTCTGATTAAATCGGCTTCAATTAAGGAATGCGGTACATTCGTTTCATTACAATAAAACAGAATCAGCCAAATTCCCAGCATCACAATCGCCGCTATGCTCCATATCCGCTCCCAAACCGGGTTCATCCCCTCCCGGCCTTTGTTTAGCAGTAAGTATGACAATGCAATTGTACCTGCGAAAACCACACATGCCGCCATAAAGAACTCCATGTTATGTAGCGGTATTACTCCTCGCAGCATGGCAAATATAACAAATGCAATACTTCCAATCGAAAAACTTTTTAACTTCACAGACATAATGCGCCCCCTGTTTTATAGATAGGACTTCTTCCAAACTTGCCCTTCTTCACAATTAAGTAGTCAACGCCTGCATTAACCGCCAATTGACCATCTTTACTCATGCGGTCGCCGATGACTAACACACTGCTTTTATCCATTATTCCAAATTGCTCCATAATAACATGAATACCTCTGGGATCAGGCTTCATGCAGTCCAGTTCTTTCTGTCCACCATAATAAAACGGCATATCGGATAATCCTAATCGATTCATTTTATCAACCGGATCATAATCCGAATAAATAACTGTTTTCTTGCCGGCCTCATTCAAGTGCTGTATCAGGAAAAGCAGCTTTTTATCTCTATAAGTATAAATCCCATTTAAAGGAATCGTAAACATCCATTTTTTTATGATTCTCTCAGCTTCTTCACAACTGATGTCCATCTGCTCAGCCAGCATCTCGTACTGCTGACGCTCCATATCGGTACTGTCAGACTTCTCATTCAGCGGCCAGTTCTCTCTTAACTTACGATATTTTAATATGGTGGACAACTCTCGCAATCCCTGTCTATGCGTACAAGCAAAGCTCAATAATTTCAGTCCCATCTGCAACTGTACCGGTCTGTGATAATATAAAGTTCCATCCATATCGAAAATCACCAGTTCATACTCTAATAGGTTCTTCATTAGAATCTCCCCTACTTTCTAGCAAACAAACTATAGGTAAATTGCTGCTCATCCCAAGTATAGGGAACCTGTGCAATCATCTCATAATGATCGTTCAAATATTCCGGATAACCCTGATCATCCCGCATGAGTACAAATTGCGTCTGACCCTCTCGAATATATCGCTCTTGCTCCTCAAACATCTCATCGAAATTAATTCCGTTGGTCTGAAAAAACTTACATGTAGGCACAATATTTGCAACTGTATACAACCCGGCATCCAGACAATTAACAGTTACCAAGGTGGGGGCTTCCTGCTGATTCAAAGTTTCCTGTTCAATCGCATCTCTGAATGTGTAAAGAAAATAGGTATTCTTTTCCTGTTGCATAAACGGAACGTTCGGTGAAAAACTAAAAACAAACATGATACTGCACGCCGCCACAATGATGTAAGTCACAATCCAACGTCCCAGAAATTGTGTTTTGTTCTTTAATATTACATCAATCAATTTTCCAATCGCAATCATACCCAGAACGCCAAATACCATCAATGGAATGGCATAATAGGGAAGATTGGAACCTCCTACATAGATACCCAGAAAAGTGAGTCCAAACAATGCCAATAAATTGACCTTCTCGTACCATCTCAAAAGCCGTGTAAAGAGCAAATAGCCCATACCCAGTATAATAAAGCCAAAATACGCTAAATTGTCTAAAATAAGCCAATATAAAAGTTTGATTAAAGTATAAATTCGATTACCGATGGATTGGGCTTCTTCTGCAAGATTACTGTACAGAAAAACATTATTGTAAATATAACATTGATACCAGTCATCAAGAGCACCGTTTACTCCAAGGAATAGGAACCAGGGAATTGCTGTAAGCAACATTCCTCCTACGAAAAGCAAACAAAATCTTATCAGATTCTTCCATTCCTTTCGAATCATAAATGCCAAGAATATCATACCGCCAAGTGCTATGTAGAATCCCAGTATATTAAACTTAATCTGCATGATAATTCCGGCACATATACCAAGAATTAATATCTGCAAAACAGATAACCGCCCCGCCTCTGCTTGTATTTCTTCCGATACATCTTCACCAGCTTGCAGACCTCTGAAAAAACGTATACTGATCAACAGACTGATACCCAGCAACGGTAAACAAAACTCTTCAGCTGCGCCTCCCCAGTAGAAGCTTTTGGATGCCAACACGCCTGCTCCCAAAATTGGTACTAATGCTGCTGAAACACGGGGAGAACAAAATATTGTCATTATTTTATAACAAGAAAAAAGAAATACTCCGATTGCAAGTATCTCAAAGAAGAAGACGCCATAAAATGTAGTGTTTGAAAGCAAATACGATACTCCATAGAGCAAATATAGATAGGGACCTTTTTGGTCGTATAAATCCCGATAAATAATCTGACCGTTCATCAATCCCTTACCCATGGTGAAATAACTGTTTGCATCATTCCAATCATTACAGGGATATAAAAAAGACGACCTGGAGCAAATTAGAAGCAATAAAAATGCTACAAGAAAACACCAGCCCATCGCTGTTAACTCATTTTTTTTCATACTAATACCATATCTTTCTTCGAAATTACCAATTGTGGGCTTTATAATTCAATTAAGTACGGCTCGCTGAAATTATGCAGAATCGGAATTTCAACCAGCGTCATAATCACCAAAACAATAATCAGTAATACTACAATAAAAATCAATTTCTTCTCTTTGTATAATTTCTCAGGTTTCTGAACCGCCGAGTCTTCATTGTAGGACATCATCATATAATAGGCAAATAAAGCAAACAGAATTGGAATCGCAAACAAATATTCAATTCCATACTTAATCAGAAAAATACCCAAACAAAACGTAGAACACAATGCATAGAAAAAAGAAGAACCCATCAACGTCTTTTCCGTATAATACTTGAAGGATTTTCGGTATTTTCCGGCTACTTTCGGATCTCCAATCATCTTGTACTCTGCCAGACGCTTGATTCCCATGAGAAAAGCTCCGCCTAACCAATAACCGATGAGCAAACTGGCAGGGGGTAAAAATGATTCCGTAACCATAAACCATCCCAATAACAAACGAATCATATTGTTAATCGATTCCGATAAAACATCCAAAAAGATAATATCTTTTGTTCTGAAGGGCTTAACATTATACAAAATTCCCATAACTAACAGCCAAAGTTCCATCAATAGGAATAACTTATTAATCAGAAGAGATAATAGTAACCCGGCAATTGCAAACACAAAATACTCCAATAAGACAAAACCTAACTTCATGTTCCCTGCTACCACCGGTCTGTGTTTCTTAGTCGGATGAAATTGATCAAATTTGGCATCTAACCACTCATTAATTACATAATTCGCGGATGCAATAAAACAAGTTGCAAGATAGCCCAAGCATATATTTGATAGAATGCCATGAACCTTGCCTTGGCTAACCAACACCATGGCAGCTACAATTCCGGGTATAATAAATACATTCTTTACCCAATGATCCAGTCTAGCAATTCTCAAATAATCTTTAAACATCCGTTACCTCTTTCATTTGTTTATTTTCGGAACAACGACTGGCGTGCTCCGTGATTCGCCGCTCGGTTCTTCAAGGTGTCGTCTACCACATCCATACGAAGTCCGGCATCAATAAAATCGCAGTATTTACACATAGGATATCCAGCTCTGCTCTCCCTTACTGCTGCTCTAAGCTCCTGATATTCCTTACTATTCCAAGCTTCCTTTAAAGGTACTTGATTCAAATCGGCTAAATTTGTCACCTCGAAATTGTCGCAGCAACAAATGCCAAGTCTTCCATCCGGGAAGATAAACATATCCGTATAAGGCATTAAGCAGGTTTCTTTGATTATTTTCTGTGTATTCGTCTTGTTCGGTGCACTTCCTGCACGATTGGTTAATACTGCATTGATATAGCGCATCTGAATCAACAGTTCTACATCCTTAAACTCTTCTTCATGACTTCTTGCATAATCATATATTTCCTTCACATTATCATGCCACTTCATATCGTCACAGTAATTATTAATAATCAACTGATTCACATAAGGAATAATTTCTTTCACTTTATCTACTGTCAGCAAAATGCCATTTGTAGAAAGAAAAATAAAACTATCCGGCAACTGTTCTCTGCAATACTTATGGAATTCTACAATTCTGGTATCCAGCCATGGTTCATTATTGCCATAAAGTGTTAAATGGCCTTTATATCCCCAGTCGCGAAGCTGGTCGATAATACTGTAAAACAACTTGTCTTCCATTCTAACATAAGGACGCTTCTCTGCATTCTTATTTGCTGTACAAAATGAGCAGGTATTGTTACAGCGATTAATGGTTTCCAAATTGACCACCAATGGCTTAGGTGGTGTTTCTCCATTCATAAAATACGCAATATACTGTTGCTGTAATTTATTTCTGGTAGCTAATTGGAGCTTCAAATAACTTTCCGAAGAGAGCTTAGGTATGAGTTTCTGCATATTCCAACCGATTATTCCACCAAAATTATGAAATTTAACTGACATGATTCTATCCTCACGATTCTATTTGTTTTAACCGTTTAATAGTATCATTTTAAAAAACTAACGTCAATCGGTAAGTTCCTGATTATGCTCCTGTTTGATTAACTTTGCATTTTCATCCCAGGATTCATAACCCGGTACATTTCGATTATCTTCCACACCTTCGAAGGACATCAGAAAATCACCTATATAATCTGAGAATTTACTGCTTCCCCAATAATTCAGATGTGAATCATCATGAAAATCTTCTTCTAAACTCAAACCAATAGACTCAAAATATTGATTGTAATTAATAAATATCAGGCCCTCCTGTGCTGCAATCTCTGTCACTTCATCATAAGTTTTCCGATCTTGGGAAGTTTCAATATAAGGGATGGAAATTAAAACCAATTCACTGCCTTTGCTTCTGGTCAGTTCAATAATCTTGCGCAAATACTTTTCAGATTTAGGAGTTAGCCCCACTGCGTCTACTTCTGATATCCCCTGTGCAACCTGTGGCGTTTTATCCCAATAAGGTGTATATCCCTTGAATGCTTCCTTTTCCTGAAAATTCCAAAAGAAATTGTTGAAATCTTCTTCGCTCAAATCATCATATCGACTATGATAAGTGGCAAAAGACGGAAAATACTTCAAAAAATTCTTTGGTTCCACACTGACAGACATCATTTCCAGTTTATTCAATGAAAATTTCATTCCATATATATTCTCAGACATCCAGTCATATTGATAATCTTCTTTATATCTGGCCGGTCCATATAAATCCAGCACAACTACTGAGGGACTCTGATACTTATAAAATTCCTTCAGATAATAATAGGTCATCCAAAGCGGCTGCTCGGCACCACTGTAATCATAAGATGCTATACTATAATTCTCCCACAAGAGACCTGTATTCACTCCGCAATGCACGTGACTGGTTCCTAGGAAAACAACATCTATACTATCCTCCGGCTGCCAATATAAACCTGCAAACTGGTCCACTCCATGCTCAGACTTAATACTCAGCACATTTGCAATCAAATAAATAGAAACAACTACCAAAAGGATAAAAAAGACTCTTATGAAATTCTTTTTATTAAAAAGCTTCTTCACTGTACCCCTTCCCTGTCAACAGGATTCATCAAAACTGCATATAAATAAACTGTTCTGCATGATACCCTGGTCCATACATACCAAAAACAAAAATTCCAATCAGGAGCAAATAAAAAATTAGATATCTGACAGCATTCTTTTTCTCCTGAATCAATAAAGGTAAATGCATCTGTCGACGATGACAAATTTCGTCCATTATTCCAATCAACAGTATCCCAACACAAACTACCGCTACTTCTATCTCACCCAACTTCAAATTCTGAGCACTCAGCAGAAAACGTTCCGTGTGAAAGCCTGCTGTAAACATCTGCTTAATATAAATCAATGCACTGCTTAAATCCGATGCCCTAAAGAAAATCCACGCGAAGGCTACTGCCATAAACGTTACAATACGACCTCCGTAAAGCTTCCATTTATTTGCTTTCGCTATAGTTTCATAAACGATATAGCACCCATGAAGCAATCCCCAAACCACGAAATTCAAACCGACGCCGTGCCACATACCACAGATTACAAATACAATCAGGCTGTTCAAACATTTACGGGCAAGTCCCTTGCGATTTCCCCCAAGCGGAATATAAATATAATCCCGAAGCCAATTACTTAATGAAATATGCCATCTGCGCCAGAAATCAGTAATACTCTTGGCACAATAAGGTGCTTCAAAGTTATGAATTAATTGTAATCCGAAAATTCTTGCTACTCCGATGGCTATATAGGAATATCCTGCAAAATCACAGTAAATTTGTATTGTATAAAAAAATACACCAATCAGTAACCATCCGCTGTCAAACTCCAGTGGATTTGCAAACAACTGCCCCACTGTTACTGCCAGCCTGTCTGCTACTACCATTTTCATACAATAGCCCCACAGCATATAGGTCAATGCAGTAGAAAGCCTTCCTCTGTCCCAAAACTTAACGGAACTCAATTTTTTTAGTTGTGGTAAGAGACCGTCCGCTCTTTCAATGGGACCGCTGACCAACTTGGCAAAAAAAGCAAAATACAAGCTGCAATAAATGAAGTTCTTTTCTGCCGGAATCTTCTGACGAGCGATATCTACCAGATAACTGATTGCCTGAAATAAATAGAAGGATAGTCCTACAGGAATAACTAAATCATTTAACAAATCGGCATTATTTTGAAACACAACCCCCGGAACCATGTTCCAAAAATAGGGAACATATTTATAAATGCACAAGATTAGTATGCATACACTGACAGCAATAACAGTATAGGCCTTCGCTTTTTGATCGTTTTTCTTCAAACGAGCTTGTTCAATCAGCAAACCCAAAGCCCACGCAGCACTTGAAATCAGCACAAGTACAAGTAATGCCCGTATTTCAATAAAGCCACAGAAAACATAGCTGGCCGCCAAAAGTACAGCTGCTCTGCATTTTTTAGGCAACACAAAAAACAGTATCGTAACAACTAATAAAAATAATAGAAAGAAAACTGACACAAACACAATGTCACTCCTATCTTCACACAATGTTATTTCCGAACTGGCTTTGTTGCCTGTCTTCTCACCGAAATTGAATTTCTATTCACTCTCTTCATTACCCATGAATACAAAAGCAATTTCTTTAAAAGCATGGCTTTTACAAAAATCGGTTTTCCACAAACCGATGACCGCTATCACTGTTATGTAGTATAACAAAAAAGAGGCTTCTTTAAAAGCCTCTTTCCTACAAATTAAGGAAATCATAAGAAATTTATTTTGTTCGTTTCACCACTACACTATTTTTATGATAGCCTTGCGCCATCGCCTGATTTACCCAGTTGACAGGGTCATCGGACAAATCATAATCACAAAGCAATTCCGGCTCCGCCGGTAGCGCTTCGAATACCACATCTGTGACTTGACTATCATGCAATATTGTAAGACGCTCCTGCATTGCCTGACCATAAGCCTTCGCATTCCCATTACGCAAATCCGTCAGAGCGGAAGAAAACGTATAATAATGTGGGGACGGAACAATACATAACACCGAACCAAACACAAAGAAACTACCCAGTACAAGAATCGCTATACAGCTATTCACAGAGAAGCCACTGTCAGCATGCAACTCATTGCTTGGCGCATTCCACATCTTTTTCTGGAACCAACCTACAACATACCCCACGTCCATGGTCAGTATCAATATATACATTGCAAAAAACAAAGCCTGTAATCTGTCTGCGCTGATATTACCAAGTGCATACAATGGCGGAGTAACCATAGCTGACAATACGCAAAAACTGTATCCGATCAAAATCACAGGATACGAAAATTTAAAGTTGATGGTTTTGCACCCCTTCCAAAACAGTGGAATACAAATCAATATCAAAATTACTACTGCCCAGCTTGTCCACTCACTAAGGCAATAATCCAGACAATAATAAAAAGATACAAACACAGCCTTAATCGGATTCATTCCTGCTGTTCCTGCAGCTCGCACCTGATTGCCCGGTGCAACACAATTCAAAATGAAGCCCACCAAAAAAATTCCAAAGGGAATCCACACCTTCACATATACTTTTAATTGTTTACGCAAAAGCATAATCACAAATGCAGTTGCCATTACAATACATACATTCAATCCTGTCATATAATTGCCGCCGCCTATCAGGAAGGCTAAAATACAAGCCATAATCATATCTAAGAATCGCTTTCCTGATTTCTGATCCGCAAACATAGATAGTATCGTGCCAAAGAAGAAAAGTGATAAACTATGCAATAAAATATAGTGTGTTGCCCCATTATACCAGAAGAACGCCTCACGTCTGCCCGCCATACACTGCACCGTAATAAACAAAACCAACATGGTAATACTGTGGCTGATATACTTGTTCATCTTCAAACATTTTACAAATACTGCATGCAAGAAGTACATGGTTCCGGTGCTCAGCATACCCAGCATAATCCATGGTGTAAACAGATAATACTGTTCGCCCCATACCCCCGGATGCAGCGCCATTAAAAACATGGATGTATAACAACCCATCCATTCAAAAAAGGAATTCCAAGCTTTAGCAAACGCTTGTCCTATCACTGCCCATACCGAACCGGTTGATAACCATGCATCGCGGCAAGTCAATCCAATTGATAAATCATCAGATGTAGGCACACTGTAACGGCCAATTAATAACAGCGGAATCAATGATAATACATACAGAATTGTCAAGCTGATTGCAATTCTCTTTGGTGTCATAAGTTTTGGTAATACTGTTTCCAATTTTTTCATCATCGGCTCCTATTTATTTCATAATAAATTGCATAAATAAAAAAAACAAAGTATAATTAAATAAAAATTTCGGGGAGTTATCTCATCATGCATAAAAAGAAATTGTTGATTATTCGTTTATCATACTTTTTCATGGTACCTTTATTTTTGCTTCTATTATTGAATACCCTATTATCACTATTTCAAACTACCTATATGGACACCAATCAACCCAGCTCCATAGCCAGATATAAGGCAGATTATCCTATTATCTTAGTAGTATTTGTGATTTTAGCGGTCTTAATCACGTACTTTTTATGTAAGAAAACCAAACTAATGAATGAGCACCACCCCCGGTTGCTTATTTCATGCCTTGCCTTTGCATGCCTATTTAGCATTCTCATACTGAATATTTACAAGGCAACTGCCTGTTGTGACAGTTTGACCAGTGCCGAGGCGGCTGTAGCGTTCTTAGGCGGTGATTACTCTCCTCTTGTGGGAGATACCTATTTGGCTCATTATATCCATCAAATAGGTGTAATTGCCTATTTCGAACTTATTTTCTCGTTATTTGGCAGTTATAACTATCTTGCTATTCAAATCATCAATTTGCTATCGATTCTGCTGATTGTTTATTTACTGTATAAAATCACACTCTTATTATTCAACAACCCTGTTATTGCGAATATTACCGCACTTCTATCTATGGGATTATTTACGCTATTTTCCTATGTAACCTTTGTATATGGTGATATTCTCGGATTCGCATTATCTTTAACAGCCATTACGTTTCTCATTTATTATCTTAAGGAAAATAAAATTGTTTATTTGGTATTATGCAGTGTTTTGCTTGGATTATCCATGCTTGTGCGCACCAACAATATGATTATCTTAATCGCTGTTTTTATTATACTCCTGCTGAACGCAGTTTTACAGCATCATCGCGCCACTGTACTATATGCGATTATCTTAATGGCAATTGCCTTGTTTATTTCCAATTTACCTCAGCTCTACTATCGACAAGTTTCAAAGGTTGAACCCTTTCCGGAAGGTTCCCCGAAAGTCTCTTGGATTGCCATGGCACTTCAGGAAAACGACGGTGTGGAAGATGGTTGGTACAACGGCTATAACTGGTCGGTTTTAAATGATAACCAATTTGATACAGCTAAGACCAAAGAAGCTTGCTATGCCTCTATTAAAGACTCCTTATCAACCTATATTGCAGAGCCCAAACGGGGTGCCCGTTTCTTTCTGAATAAATTCAAATCACAGTGGAACGACCCCGGCTATCAGTCACAAATTAACAATGAATGGGCCAGTCGACACCAAGATAGCTATACCGATTTCTATAACTGGCTGGTATTTGGCCAAGGCAAACTGGTTCTGGAATGGATGATGAACCTGTTTCAGTTTCTCATCTTACTTGGCACACTGATTGCGATACCCAACTTATTAAAAAGCAAGAACTGGGATTTGCCAAAGCTCATTTTACCCTTGTGCATTTTCGGTGGTTATCTCTTTCACCTGATTTGGGAAGCACAGGGTCGTTATGCATTACCCTATTTCGTGATGATGTTACCGCTGGCTGCTGCCGGAATTTACCGAATTATTTGCCTCATTTCACATAAGAATTGCAAGCTTTAATTACCTGTGCCACTTCCTGATCCGTCATTTCCGGGAAAAGAGGCAATGTCACACAATGAGATGCTAAATATTCTGCATTGGGACAATCTCCAACTTTATAATTCAGATTTTCATAGGCTTTTTGCAAATGACAGGGTACCGGATAATGCTTATTGCATTCCATGCCCTGTTTCTCCATGTAAGAGATAAACTCATCCGGATTTTCTACTGTAATGACAAACAAATGAAAAACCGTTTCTGTATTTGCAGGATGTGCCTGCATGGTCAATAAAGGATTGATAATCTCCTTCAAATATCTTCTGCCTATTTCGCGACGTCTGGCAGTCCATTCAGGCAAGTATTTAAGACTCACACTCAAAACTGCACCCTGCAACCCTTCCAAACGATAATTATACCCAACTACATCATGATAATATCTAACTTGACATCCCTGATTCTTAATTGTTGTTATGGCGTCAAAATATTCCTTTTTATAACAGGTAACACTGCCACCTTCTCCAAAAGCATACAGATTCTTGCCGGGATAAAAGCTAAAGCATCCCAGTTCTCCAAGTCCGCCTACTAAACGGCCTTCATAGAGGGCTCCGTGTGCCTGTGCACAATCTTCCACTACAAACAGTCCATATCGATCAGCTATCGTCTTCACCTGACCAAATTCAAAAGGCTGTCCATATAAATGCACCCCAATAATTGCCTTGGTTCGCTCTGTTATCTTTTCTTCTATCTTAGCCGGGTCGATTTCCCATGTGTCTGCTGTACAATCCACAAATACCGGTGTTGCTCCAGAATATGTCACTCCCCAAGCTGTTGCAATATAGGTATTAGCCGGTACAATTACTTCATCACCGGCGCCGATTCCCAGTGCCAACATGGCACAATGTAGAGCAGATGTCCCATTATTAACTCCTGCTGCATAAGGAACTTGGCAAAATTCAGCAAACTCCCGGTCAAACTGATCTGCATATTTTCCACCGGAAAAGGCTGTTTCCTCACAAACCGCTTCTATGGCTGCCCGATATTCTTCTTTATGCTTCTGATAATCCCTGGTTAAATCGATTCTTTTTAACATTTGTCCTATTTCCTTCTTTCCTCTTCACGAAAGGCCTTCCGTAATCTATGTATTTGAACAAGATAATTCTTAATGGTTTTCCAAATTTTAACAGTCGTATTATAATCTTCCTGCCATTCCACAGGCATATCATAGATGATCATACCCATTCTTTCTGCACGTAACAAAAATTCAATGGTGTAGAACCAGCCGTTTTCAGGCGTACACACTGCAACCAACTGCTCTGCAGCTTCTTTCCGCAGAAACGTAAAACCACAGACTGCATCCGTTGCCTTCATATGAAGCAGTGTCTTTAATAAAATCACCAATCCCATAGAAGTAATCTTGCGATACCACTTTCTGCCTTTCGTCTCAGAATCCTTGCTAAAACGACTGCCATTTACATATTGCAGTTCCGGTCTGGTTTCAAAAAGTTCTATGGTGCGTCCCAAATACTTCAAGTCCGTAGATAAATCAATATCCATATACCCTACCAGGGCACATGTATTTAGCGCAATACCTTTTCGGAAGGCAACGCCTACTCCACGTTCTCCAACACGTACATAAGTAACTTCCGGATACTTTTCTTCCAAAGCACGCCCAATTTCAGGGGTTTCATCTTCTGAACCATTATCCAGTATGGTTAACTGATACGGAATATGGCAATTCTCTCGTAGATACGCCATGGTTTTGTCAATGCCGTTTTGAAGCCGGAGTCTTTCGTTTAAAACCGGGAATAAAAGATTGATTTCTGTGCTCAATTTTTGACCACCTTCTCTATTTCTGAAACTAAATACCGCTGCTGCTTAAAAATCAGATTCAATAAAACCGACAAATATTTCAAAATAATTGTCAATAACGCAAACACACCAAAGAAACCCAGTGAAAGAAATCCCATCGTTGATAACCAGCCTTCCACCGGCTTGGTTTTATTAAAGAAATCTATGATGATATAGATTCCCATAGCAATACTGACAAATAAGAATCCACCACAAATAATTGCAGATACTTTCTCCAGTACATTGGTGAAATAAATAAAAGAATCCAATGCTAAGGTCGTTCGCTCCACTGCAACTGTCTTGTTTTTCACCCGTACATTCACATCTTTGCTGGCATAATCGATTGTAGTCGAGGTCAACCCACAGTTTTTATACACTGCTTTACGATAAGGAATATACTGTCCCATGGACTTAATCCGATTAATAGCTCTTCGGGAAATCAACCGGAAGGTTTCCGGACCAATCTTACCGCCACCTCTATTGGACCGATTATATAATGCATAAAACAAATGAGAGGTCAGACGCAGTTTCCCTTTGCTGCTGGCAGATACAATGTCATAACCTTCCAGAAGCTTTCGATAGACGTCCATAATGGTCTGAGGCTCATAGTCTATAAAAATATCATCAAATTCATAAACAAAATCACCGATTGCAATATCACGGCCTGCATTCATGGCACTTTCCAGCCCCTGAAAGAAACTCATATGCACGACATTCACCATTGCTTTCATTTGATGATTTTCCGCATACTCTTTTAGAATCTCTATGGTGCCATCGGTGCAACCATCCTCCACGCAAACCAGTTCATACTGCTCAAAATTCTCCTGACAAACAAGCAGTACCGTATCTAAAAAATATTTTAAACTGGGTGCCGCATTATGCAGATACACAACTAATGAAATAAACTTCTTTTCCATTGA
>CAZNAP010000049.1:0-15877 GCA_964571145.1 uncultured Lachnospiraceae bacterium
AGTAGATTTCCCTCACTGTCATAAGTAAAAATGCGTCCGCGCTTGGAATCCAATAAGGAATAAATTCCGTCACTTCGATACACAACATCAACGATTGTAGACGGGCCTGAATAGTCAGAACCTCCATAAGTCAAAACATCACCGCCCACATTTTTGTTTTGGCCCTTCTTAATAACATCCTGGCCTTTAGGATTCAATCGTCTAACAGCTTGTTTTCCTTCGTTATCAATATTGGAAGCATATACAAATCCGTCTGCATCCACATCAATTCCCGTGAATTCTGTGGGAATAAACAATTGCTGTTTGGCACGTTCTTCTTTGGTTGCAAGTTTTCTCCAGAATTTCTGCCAGAGAGAAATCTTGACATTAATGGTACCGAAATAACTACTGAAATTACCGTTATCTTCAAAAACCATAATTCCTTCAAACACATTTTGTGCTACGCAGTAAACTCTGTCAGCATAATCCACAGAGACCTTTAAGGGTGTAAAGATAAATCCGTCTTCCAACATCTCTGACTGAGGATTCTCCACTACGCCCACATATTCGCCTTCAGGGGTTAAAATAACTACTCGTTTGTTTTGTGAATCCGCTACATAAAGCTGATTGTTTTCAGAAACGCATACCCCATAGGGTGCCTGAAAAGAATCTTCGATGCCGTCGTGTGTAAAGGTGGCAATCTCACGCAGCACTTCTGTCATAGAATTGTTCAACACAACAATTCTGTTATTTCCGGTATCTGCCACGTAGACATCTCCATTTTCCGCTATACAAAGATCCTGCGGATTGAAAAAGGCGCCACATCCAAGCTCCACACCCGAAACACTGTCATCCGGTACATAAGCTGCCGGTGTAAATACCACATCCTCACGATAGTTGTAATTATAGGTATCGTATGGCAGTGAGGTTGCCATGACATTTTCACACATAGTCCCTGCCAACAACGTTACCAAGAGGACAAAGGCAATGAAATTTTTCATTAACTTAATGATTTTCATAGTTCCGTCCTCCCATTTATTCTTTCATACCTGATGTAGTCATTGTTTCAAGTACATTTGACTGGCAAACCAAGAAGAAAATAATCGGAACTGCTGCAATAATAAATGTAACCGCTGCTGAAGCTCCTGCTCTTGCTGTTCCGCCTGCCGTAATCTGCTGCAATGCATACTGTAATGGTTTCAATTCCTCATCTCGCAGGAACATATTTCCGGTATTGCCCCACATCTGCTGGAATTGAAAGATTGCCAAGGTTAACCATGCCGGCTTTACATTCGGCATAACAATTTTCCAGAAAATTTGAAACTCTGTAGCACCGTCCAATCGTGCAGATTCCATTAAAGAATCCGGCAACTGTTCCATAAATTGCTTCATCAGATAAAGTCCCATACCAAACGAACAGGACGGTAAAATCAATGCCAAATAGTTGTTATTGATGCCTAATGCCGAAATAATCATGTAGTTCGGAATCTGGGTTACTGTCCAGGAAAACATCATGGATAACACGACCATATTGAACAATAAATTCTTACCCGGAAAAGTATGTTTTGCCAGTGGATATGCAGCCAGCGAAGCGCAAATTACATGTCCGACAGTACCAAAACCGGTAATAATAATTGTATTTAATATGTATCTGGAGAAAGGTACCCAGGAATCATTCATTAAAACAAATAAATCTGAGAAGTTCTCCAAAGAAGGATTTCTTACAAATAACTTGGGTGGATATTGAAAAATTTCATCCAAGGGTTTTAATGCATTATTGATAATCATAATCAATGGCAATGCCATTGCCACACCACAAAATGCCATCAGTACAAACAAAAAGGTGTTTCCGGCGCGGGAGCGATTAACCTTCTTGGCACGTGGTTTAAAAAAACGCTTTTTTGCTTTATAACTACCGTCTGATTTCTTAGCCACTTACTCTCCCACCCTTCTTAAGAATCTTTGTACTAATTTATTTGTTCCAACCATGAGCAGGAACAGAAGTGTTGCAATTGCAGAAGCATAACCCATATCAAATCTAGTCGAGCCATAATCCAATAAATGAGTGACTACCGTAGCTCCTGCATAATTAACCGAAGGATTTCCGGCCAGCTGAATGGAAATATCCGCTACTGCAAAGGCCTGTGTAATCTGCATAACCGCACCAAACATCAACTGAGGTTTCATAACCGGCAAGGTAACAAACCAAAGCTCCTGCCAGCGGTTCTTAACCCCGTCAATGGCCGCTGCTTCATATAGGGATCTGTCAACGGTCTGTAATCCAGCAATGAAAGCAAGGAATCCGGTTCCCAGTGACAGCCATAGCTGCACGACAATCAGGCATGGCAAAATATACTTTTCCGTCTTCATCCACAAAATAGCTTCCTGAATAAAGTCATATTTCAACAAAATTCCGTTCAAATATCCGTATCTGTCACCTGTTAAAATAATGTTCCAAATCAAATATGCATTACCGCATATAGACGGTGCGTAAAAAATCAAGGTTAAGAAGGCACGTAATTTTCCACTGAATTCATTGATAATCCATGCAAATAGCAAGCATAAAATATAACTGATTGGGCCTGTTACCAATGCAAAAATCAAGGTGTTTTTCAATGAAATCAGGAAAATATCATCATCTAAAAACAGTTTGGTATAATTATCCCAGCCGACAAACGTGGGCATTTCCAACATATTAAAATAAGTAAAGCTGAGACCTACGGATATAATAACGGGAAGGACAGTAAAGAAAAAGAACAAAATAAAGTAAGGTGCAAGCATCAGGTATGATGTTTTGCTGTGTTTGATTCGATAACCCAGAGTCGCCTGTTTTTTAGCCGTTTTAATTGCGTCTTGTGATGCCATAATTCTGTCCTCCTTCCTAGTCCGCCGTAGGCAAACCAAATTCTTTTCGTTTGTATGTTATTTCTGCATTAATGTAAATGACTTTATCCATCAACTCTTCTTTCGGCAAAGCCGTATCAATTTCATCTGCCGAAGTCACTGTATAAAATGCATTATTGACATTACGCCAGGAATAATAGCCACCCGGAACCTGTGGAATACCAACTGCTGCCTCGAACTGCTCCTCTAAGGCTTTTAGTGCCTCCACCGGCCATGCCATATTACGGAATGCCTCCAGATTGGCAGTGGGTACACGGGCTGCGCTACCCATTAAGCTTTCCATTTCCCTGCCATAAAGTGTTTGTGTTTCTGCGCTGGTCCACCATTTCAAGAATTCCCAGCTGGCTTCCTTATTCGCTGTATCTGCCATAATAATGCTTGCTAGTCCTGTGGAACCCGTAGCATGATTAATGGTACCGTCTTCCTGTTCCATACCCGGCACAACGGTGAAATCCCACAATCCCTTAATATCCGGCGCTGAAACTGCCAAATTGTTGTAGGTTGTGTAATCGGCTATGATAATTGGACATTCGCCCGTACGAAAACGTTCTTCCACACTGGTTTCTTTATCCAGTTTATAATCGGTATAATACTGTGCATATTCCTTAAATGCGTTGATTGCTATATCCGAATCCAGCGCTGAAGCACTGCCGTCTTCGTTATAATATTCGCCACCCATTTGATACAAAAGCATGGCATAAATCTGTTCACTCGGTAACATGCCGAATTCCATTTGGTTCTTAGCAAGCACCGTCATGGCTACTTTCACTTCATCCCACGTCTTTGGCAGCTCCATTCCCAGTTCTGCCAATATATCTTTGCGATAAAACATCATGGGGAAGGTTTGTGTTTCCGGTAAGGCGTAACTTGCTCCATTAAACTCAAAGGGCACCATAGCGCTGTTGGCAAATCGTTCTCTAACTGCCGGGAAATCCTCGAATTGCGATAAATCCAATACTGCATTTCGGAGTCCGTAATTGACCGGTGTATCATTGCCTGTATTCAAAACCGCACCTGCAATTCCGTTGGTATTTGCGACCTGAATCGCCACATCCGGTCCCTCGCCCGCCAGTGTCGCTCGCAGCAAGGTATTCATATCAACCAGCTGCACATTCACACTAATTCCGGTTTGATTGGTAAAGGTTTCATCGGTCAATGACTTGATTACATTGGCCTGGTCACGTCCCGAACCAATCCATAAGGTAATGGCATTTCCTGCCGTTTCGCCTTCCGCTACATTACCGATTTGGTTGTAATCTATAATGAAGGAATAAAATAATCTGATTAATTCGTATTTAATTTTTTCCCAAAAACTATCATGCGTCACTTCCGGTTGGCTATCAGCTGAAGTAAAGTAGATTCGGTCCATTTGTAACGGTTGTCCGATTACCTGTGCAATCCAGTTACCTGTCGCTCTGACATTGATTTTATAGGCTGTAATGACCTTGGTAAAACGTTCCTGATCTTCAATCAAGTCACTCAATTGATCTCGCATGGTAATCAAAACAGCTTCTTTATCACTGCTTCGTCCTGCAACTCTTCGCAGCTCATCAATAGCCGCGCTCATCTGGTCTCTGACTGCGATAAGCTCTGCTTCCAGCCCCGGTAAAGATGCTTCTATCTGATAATCTCTGTATTTGTCAGGTGATACGCCTGTAATTCTGATGACTTTGCGGTAAATCGCGTTTAACTGTTGTACACAATCCTGCACTTCACTGATAATATCCGAGAAGTCGCCCAGCACTACTTCCATGCGAAGTGTGTGTTCGCCTTTTTCCAAATAAAACTCATAGGGTGTATTGTTTTCATCAGCAAGTACATCCATGCGCCAGCTCTGTTCGTATTCAAAGCCATAATCGCTCATCTCTTCGAAGGGTACCTCCCCGTCAATCAAAATTTTACGGGATACATAAGTACCTCTGACGAAGTTCTGTGCCACATACATGGAAAGATTATAAAAGCCGCTTTCCTCAACTTCGAAATTCCATTCAATCCATTGTCCTGCATGTTTCCATGACTCACCGCCAATGGTATTGTTCAAAAGCTCCTTGGTACTGGAAGGATAAACTGCCGGTGATGATTGATCCTGCTGAGGATACAACATCTGTGAAGATGTCTTGACTGTATTTTCCGCCTCTATTCTAATGGTCTTCCCTGATGTCTGTTTTATACCCTGACTATCCCATTCTGCCTTCACTTCAGCATAAGACTTGGTTTCATTGGAATTACTGAATTTAATCTGTGAAAGTAACATGGGTTCCCGCAGTGATAATATGGAAAATTCATGTTTTCCTTTGGTTAAGTACAAACACAGTTCCTCTGTTACATAGCCGTCGCTGTCATACAGATAGCTGTCAATCCACTCCGGTTTCTCTATTGCAGTGGGTTTTAAATCATTTCCCTGATTATCAACTTGCCATTTTTTGACCAGTATTCCGTTTACGTCTGTCTGCATTTCACTGATATCATTTGTCCAGACACGTGAGAACTCAACCAAAGACATTTCATCATAGGGAAGCGCTCCGTCCAGGAAAAAGCTTCTTTGGATTTCTGAATTCTTACCTTCTATGGGATAATAACTGAGTGAAACCTGATACATGCCTTCCTGTTCCACCTCAAATTCATACTCAATCAGAGCATCCTCTGCTGTGACCACACTTTGACCCGCTTTGCCCTCATAATCTGTATAAATCTGTGGCTGCGTAGCAGTTCCGTCTTCCTCATAACGTACAAAATCAGAGGCGGGAATAACAATTTCTGCTTCTGGATAAGTAGTCTCGAATTGAGCACGATAAGTCTTGTAATTCATCATAGAAGGATTCACAGAATAACTGCTTACAAATTCTTCGAATTCATCCTGTGTAATAGAAGTCATCGCAAACACACCTTGCATCGGCGCTAATAAAATGCCGGCTGTCATGATTGTTGCAAGAGAAGCTGCTATCATTCTTTTTCTAATCATTGAAAACTTCATTTATGTATTCCTCCACCTATTCGTCATACCAGACTTGTTCACCCTCTTCAGGCTCTGGCGTATAAGCTTTTAAGGCCTTTTCCACAATAAAAGATGCTATAAAACACCATAATCCCGGCAATACCAGAATGGTCGGCCATGGTAATAAATTCAACTGTAACCAAATGGTCAACGTTGTTCCTAAGATTAATATTGCCGTAAATGGCAAAAACCGCACTTCCATTACAAACGCTAATTTCCAAATATCGATTAGTTTTAATTTGAATCGAGATAATACAGGAAAAACATATGCCGCCCAACCGGCAAACAGCAGAATCAGTATATTATAGGTCCATATCCATGCATCTTGATGTTCTCCGGTACTTCTCAGCAAATAGGTTCTGTTCATATAAAGAACTGCTGAACCTACCAAAATCATCACCGTACACAGCAAGCCGCCCTTCAAATTTCTCTTGTAAGCGTTCCAAAATTCCTTCACCGGATAATTTCGTTCTCGCCTGACCGATTTGACTATTGCATAATATAAAGCGGTGGTTGCTGTTCCAATTGTCACAATCGGGATACAACCGATGAGCCATAAAATAGTGAGTATGGCGATATTTCCAATTTTTGTCATAGCAGATAAAAGGTATCCTTCACTGCCAAACCACTTATTCATTCGCATCAGTCCTTATTGGATATGTCTTTAAATCCGGTAATTCGTCTCTATTAATTACACGTTCATGATTATAAATCTTCTGTAACATATACGCTTCCGTATATTGTTCAGAAAGGACATTTAGCTTACTGTTTGTAGAAACAAATTCTCCGCCCCAGGTAGCAAAAAATCCCCACATGGCACCATCTCGTATGGCTAAATCCGGATCAAACAAGCATCCGTTTTCCGACAGAACTACCATTTTCTTAGTTTCTGTGTAATCTACAGCTTCCAGATATTTAGCTGCCTGTGACGTATATACATGCTCGCCGGGATAAATATCTTCTCCGATTATGTCAACATATTCATCTCCCGGATACCAGTCTTTCTGTTGTCCGTTCCAGATCCAAATCAGATTGTTTAATCCATATTCATTCACTAATTTGTCATATAATAAAACATAAAGCTTCTTATATGCCTCCGCACCTGCATTTCCCCACCAGAACCAGCCGCCACTGGCTTCATGAAGTGGTCGCCATAAAATAGGAACCCCGGCATCTTCTAAAATCTGCAGTTCCTTTGCGATTGCATCAATATCGGATAACAGCAGTTCATACCCTTCTTGATCCTCCCCGTTCATAATCTTGGCAAGGTCAATATTGGTTTCTTCCGCATAAAATCCTCTATACCATGTGCCGGTCAAATACTGTTCAGGTGCATTCCAGTGCCAGCAAAAAGTTACGATTCCACCGGCTTCCCAATACTCAATCGCCTTTTCAACCGCATCACCTTTACTCCCGTGTTTGACTCGGGAGGGAGAATATTCTATAAAATCAAGTCCTAAAACTGCCGGATACTTACCTCCGGTGGCTTTCCAAATCGTCGCATTTTCGATTCCAAACATGCCGCCGTCACAATACTGACCAGACAAAAAATTTTCGCCGTAATTATCACACAGATAGCTCATCAATCTTTTTGTATTGTCATCTGCATTTTTATTGCATAATTTGGCGGGGACATCATACATGTCTTCATCCAGTTCTTCGGATTGGTATATCTGTAAACAATCCACCAACATCCACCCCCAGTATTTAGTCAGGCTTACCTTATGTTCTCCCTTTGACAGATATACCCTGTTTAAAATGCAGTCTACAAATCCCTTTGCATCTTCCTCAATCACAACAACACCATTGCTGATGCCGTCCACAAGAACATAATTTTGTTTGTATCCACCTGCTGTCGCACATCTGAAATTCAAATCATAAAAGCCATCACTGTCTATTTGAACCGTTAACTCAATCCCGTCACCTTCATCACTGATATTGTCAACGTAGCCGTCTCCCGTGAAACCAGGCATCACGTTATTAATAACTGCCTTGCCCAAAAGAGTTCCTTCTTCTGCCTGATAAACCGTCATATCTCTATCTTTCATTTGATTTATCCCATCTGTGGATTGATTTGCACAGCCGCTGATTCCAACCCCTATTCCTACAAAAACACTGATACAAAACAGCAAAATTATAAGTCTTTTCATTGATGTATCGCTCCGAAGCTAATTTTTGCTTAATTTATATTAATTTTAGTTTATTTAATAAGTCTCTTTATTAATTATCGTTTATGCTAATTACTCGTTCTTGACTTAAATATTACTATAATATCCAATTTAATACAATACAGAACTAATTTTTTGTGATATTTACACAAATTTTTATTTGCTTTTTAAGCTTTTAAGCTAACTTAATTAAGCACTTTTGCTTTACATAATATTATAAAAAAAGCTCTGAAAATCATCTATACCACTGTTTTCAGTGTTTTTCTGATTTTCAGAGCTTTTATCTGACGGCCATTCTTTCTCGAATAGCTTTGTTTATCTGCTTTTATTTCGCTTCTTGCTCGTTCTTCTTGCGTCCTCGAACTCCGTTTACAATCACGGTTATCGCCATACTGCCTATTGCCATGGGCCAATCCAGTACACAACTGCCAAGTACTGCAAATACAATTACCAGAACGCCTTCTACTATCAGTATACCGATTCTGATTTTCTTACGTTTCTCCTCTTTTAATACAATGACCAGAATCAAGCAAATAATAAATACTAGTAAGATTGCCCAGTGCCAATAACACTGTCCCAGTTCAGTCGATAGCTTCTCTGTATAGAGAATTGCATAAGTGGAGAAGTATCTGGTGGAAATCGTAATGGTCTTTTCCTCCTGATCCAGATCGTATAGCAATTGCGTTTCTCCATTATGTACACGGCTGATAAAATACTGTGTATCAGGGAACTGCAGTTCTTCCGGTATATTGATTACAATTTCCAAATCAGCCGGTGTTTCCGGTATGCCAATCCAATCGCCGTCATTAAATCGTTTATCCAGCTTAATATCCAAATACTGGCCTAAATTCAATCCCGGTATAGTCTCAGACAGTTCCTCGATTTGAGCTTCTACCAGTTCCTGTTCTTCCGGTGGAACTTCCTGATCCTTCTTCAGAATGGTCAGTCTGATTTCGATGATGTCGCCTTCTTCAGCGGTCTGCTTTTCCTCTTCTGTCAGGCATACATTAATTACATGGTCAATATCCGGTAAAAGTGCCTCTATCTTTTTAGTTTCTTCCTCAGCACTTTGAATCCTGACAATAATATTACCCCTTCTGAAGACCATTTCACTGCCTAACTGTTCTTCTGCTTCCGAACCCTCGCTTGTTTCTTCTTGATTCGTTTCATTCTGTGCAGTTGATTCTTCTGAACCGGCTTCTTCTTGATCCGGCGCCTCCTGTGCAGGTGTTCTTGACACATTTGCTGTCGGTACCGGTCTCTCCGGAGGATTGCTTTCCGCTACCGGCTCTGCCAGAGCAGGTGTTGCCAATGCTGTGGGCCGGCTGGTAGGTGATGTAGCATCTGTGTTCGAATCTGTTTCTGAATCCGACGTGCCCTGGTCCGGTGCCGGTGTTGCTGGTGCCGCTTCTACTACGAAGTGAATTGTGCCGGTTACTTGTGCACCGCTGTCATAAGTAACTGTAATGGTTGTCTGATAGCTTCCTGCTGCCAGTCCTGCTGCCGGTCTGATTGTATAAGTAGACAGACTACTGCCTGCCGGAACGGTGGTATCACTTCCCTCCAGTGTAAAGCTACTGGTATTGGAAGAGGTGACATTCGCAATCTGTACCACTGCCAAACCCTGTCCAACAGATTCCAGTGTAATGGCTTTTGCTTCCGGCTGCGCATATCCGGCTGTTACTTTGGAAAAGGCCGGTAGTGTCATCTTTAATTCTATATCACAGCCAACTGTTACTTGTGCATCTACGCCTGCATAATGATTCGCATCATCCTTAAAACGAATTAAATAAGTGCCATTTTCCAGTCCTGTGATTCCGGTAGTTTGCATTTCTGGTGTAACCGTTGTATAAGTACTTTCACCGCTCTTCTTATATTCCATTCCAACCTTAACGCCAGTGATTTGACCGTCTGCTTGGCCTGCCACTGTTACATTCTGTGCAGATAAGCCGGTTGGTGCGTTTTGTGTTGCTTTCGTAATTTCAAAGCTGACAACTCTTTCAATGGCAGCATAAAAATTTGTTTTTTCAGGAACATAGGCTTTCATGTACCATGTTCCGACAGTGCTCGGTTTTGTATTTGTGAAACCACTTGTTTCCGAATTACTGTAGGTAAACTCTACTGTTCCGTACTTCGATGTGCCAACAGGTGTACTCTGGGTTGCCCCGTAAGTCCATCCGTCCATAGCAGGTTGCACTGTCCAATCGTTAATTGCTTTACCAATACTCCAGTTCTTCGTTACGCCGGTGGCTCCTACTAAAGTATAATTGCCTGCTTTATCGCCATTTAATGTTACTACTTTGGCTTCATACGAACCTTCCGCTGTAGCACTGTTTCCTTCATAAGATGCTACGTCCAAAACATCTCCGTTTACAGTTCCACCCACAGATGTAACCGTCATCGTATGCACGTTTCCGTCAGCTGCGAAAATATCCTCAGTCGGCCAAGTAATGCTGACCGGTTTCGCTGCGACCACTAAACTTCCTTTTTCAAAAATAATATTATAATTAGTGGACATATAGCCGGACGGTGTTAGGTCAAACGTACCAATAGTTCCATACTGACTATAACTGCATGCCACACTTAAACTACCCGTCAAATCTGCTTGTGTTTCATTATTCGCAAAAGGTGAAAAGCTGACTTTCGTCAAGTCCGGTGCCTCTCCGTATACAATATGTTGCTCCGGTACTGACACAATCAAATCCTTCTGATTGATACTAACAGTTTCAAAACCTGCTACTGCTGTATGTTCGTTCACGCGTACATAATAATATACTTTATAGTTGCCTGCATTCTTGTACTGCGGATTCGTTGCATCTCCCGCTGTTAAATAATTGGCTTCCGTTAACGCTTCTGTTCCGTAATAAATCTTTGCCGCCGAATTGGTTGTAGTCACAGAAATGCTGTGATTATTACCGTCATACGTTCCTGCATATCCCGAAGCACTATAGGGTAAGCTCTGAGAGGTAATTGTGTAGGTTCCGTTAACCGGCGTAACATGATAATTGGAATTCGTTGTATCATAGCTAATCGTAATCGGATAGGTGTTCGGTGCGCTTGCTGAGTTCGCTGTTGTTTGAACCGAAATACCCAGATTGTCTCCTTCATAAATCTGTCCGGCAGTTATGGCTGCCTGCAAAGTAGCAAGTGGCGCGCCTTGGGTACTGGTTGCATTGGCAGCTGTAATGGTAACTGCCTGTGGTGAAATTGTAAACTCTACTTTTTCAGAAATTGCAGCGTTGTAATTTGTACCTTCTGCTGCGCTTGCCTGCACCTTATAAGTACCTGCATTAACAGGTACTCCCGTTAAGAAGGGTTCATCTCCATTTGCTTCCACCTTCCAGTACGTAAACGTAACCGCTCCATCTCCAATATAGGAATAAACCGGTGTGTTGACTGGTTGTTTATGATAGGTTTTGCCCAATGATGCAGAAGTTGAGGTAATGGTTAATGCTGCTGTTGCCTTGTTAACCTTTAAGGTACCTGCGGCATAAGTAATGGTGTAATTATCTGTTACTGGTGCGCCCGCTCCATTTTGATTTTTAATAACTGCATTGCTGATTGTATTGCTTCCGGTGCCAACTGTAGTCTGTGCGCCTGTTGTCTGTGCCGAAACAATAAGGTCTCCCGTTGCCAGTGCTCCTGTTGTCACTTTATAGGTTGTACACGTAAGCGGACTACCATTATAATCTCTTTCCTTGGAGTCAGCCGTTATGGTAATCGGTAATGCGTTAATGGTCAATACGGCTGTTGTGGAAGCCGGTTTATAATTTGTCGTCTCTGCTGCATTGATTGTGACGGTATAAACGTCTTTATTTTTTTGACCGTTATTAATATAGGTAATCGCACCGTCTCCACTGGTAGTTCCTGTGATACTGTGACTTTGTCCATTGTAAGTTGCGGTAACATCAGAAGCAGTCACCACTTGGTCTGCCTTGCCGATATTCACCACATAGCTGGCTCTTCTTGTAATGTTCTGTGCGTTATCTGATCAGGTAGCCGTCACATCACAGTATACTGTATAATAATTGGTTCCTGCGTCCTTTCCTGTAGGGAAAGTCCATTCTGTACCGGTGACTTCTGTCTGTTCTACAGGTTCTCCTGTTCCTTCTTTCAAATACCATTTATAGGAGTATGTATAATCGTTAGTTGTAATTGTATCCGTTGTTGCGGCTTGTGCACTGACTGTTAGTTTCGGTGCATTTTCTGTGGAATATCCATAAATAACGCCGGTCTTATCCGCTGTCATTCCGGTTGTTAACGTAGCCGCCTTGGCATCTAGAGAAAGTGTTACCGTAATCTTATTGGAAGAACTAAGGCCGGTACCCAATGATAATTTACTGCTATAATTCACGCCCGATAAAGAGCCGTCGGTTATCGTCAGTGCCGCATTAGATGCTGTACAATCTGCTATGGTATAGCCGGTTGTATTTTTTATAACTGCATTCATCGGTATGTTGCTTTCACCTGCTAACATGACATAACTTGTGGTTCCATTGTTGATTTTAATAGCACCTGCCTCATCACTTTTACCAGCTGCTGTTATTGCATCCGTTGCGAATGCCACTTCCACTTCTGCTGCATAAAGTGTCGATGCCGTGGTTTCAAAAGTACTGTCTGCTACATTTACAGGATCTGTATTGCCATTCGTATCAGCAATCGCTTTAACTTTCACTGTATAGCTGCCTGCACCCTTTGTTCTGATTACAGATGCTAAATCCAAACTAGTCGTTGATGACTCTTCTGTTGTTGAGCTAACTTTTTCTGTTCCAGCACGATATAAGTCCACTTGATAACCCGAAACAGCCACTCCACAAACTTCGCTTACTGGACTCCAGCTGACTGTACCTGGTGTGGTTGCACTCCAAGCAGGTGTAGGTGCACTGAGTGTTGCCTGATCAATCGTAGCTTCAGCGGTTTTCTGCGTGCTGGTTGATGCCCCAACCAAAAGTTTATAATTGGAAGCCTTTGTTCCCGATGTTCCTGATAATGCTCCCTCGTCAATGGTAATTGTAACCTCTTTATTTGTTCCTGCATTGGCATCTACAAAGGTACCATGGACTTTAGACGAATCCAATGTCAGATATTGTATATCTGCTGGTCTATCTACTGCAATGGTTGGAGTAAATACCACGTTCGACAAATTCAGGCTCGCTGCATTCGTCTGATCGTAGGTCTTATTGGCTGCTGTAATTCCGCTAACTGTAATCTCCCACGGTTTGATTGTCAGTTGTGCTGTTCCGTAGGTAATATCATAGTTATCGGTAACATCAATTTTACTAGCTGATCCCGTTGCTCCCGGTGAAAATATCTTCATATTAGCAGCTTTCACGTCATAAGTAGCAACATCTTGTCCCCCCTTGTCCGTTCCCTCTGTATGAGTATGTCCAGACACAAGTCCTTCTCCGAGTTTGGTCTCGGATATTGTAAATGTAGTCAAACGCTGTGCTGCCCCATTATATGTTTTCTCAGCAGCATCAGGCGTAATGGTAACCGGTCTTTTAGTAATACTAAAATCACAGCTTTCTGTTGTAAAGGTGTAATCGGAAGTTCTGTACCCTCCCTTCGCTACCACCTGTGCATATGCTTTATATTCTCCAACGTTGGTTTGCTGACCGATAACGGTTAATTCAATTGTTGTGTTCGGCAAATCATTCACATTGTCGTTCAAAGAAACCTGTGGCTTATGTTCTGTTCCGTCATATACAAACGACGTTGTCGCATCCCAACTTGTGCCCAATACCAAAGGAGTAATCTGTCCTGAAATAACCAGCTGCGCACCCGGTGTAAAAGCATAATTTGCATTTACCACACCCGATTCGTTTACCACTTTCATATTTGTAAGCGTGACCGTACTTGCGTAATCAACGTTCTTACTGTTGAATGTTGCATCAAAATCCAACGCATAATTCTGTGCTGCATCCTCTGACCGCAAACCTGTTATCTCATAATGCTTCGCAGACGAAGTTCCATGTGAAAGACGATACTTGTCGTTTCCCGCTGTCTTAACGTCGCCGGACACTTCTTCCTTCCCATCATAAACTTTGGAAAAAGGCGCACCGGCCTTAACCGAAAGTGTAATGGGGTTAATCTGTACTGTGGCACTATCGGCATAATCGTTATAATTTCCTTCTGTATTCTTGATATAATAATAGATTGTATGTGCAGTGGCTTTGCCTTCTGCATCTGTTGCAACATCTGTGAAAGAAGGTTGCTCCGTACTGCCGGCAGTATTATAGTTTTCACTTGTCAGCGGCGTCGTTCCATAATAAATTACAAAATCATTCTGAGCACTCGTTTGCTTGACAGTCAGCGAAAAGCTGTGAGCTGCGCCATCATAAGTACTCACATAATTGCTTACGGTCGGAACGATATCACTCTTTTCCACTTTAACTTCATATGGCTCAGACTGTAGTTTATCTCTTCCGTTATCTTTTCTGCTTAAAATGACCTCACACAGATAGTTATAGGTTCCCACCGTTAACCCTTGGGGTATTAAATAGGTAGATGAAACCGCACCTTCAATTTTGTTCTCTGGTATTACTGCGTCTTTATACCACTGGTATTCTTTTACATAAGTTTCACTGGCTGCATCTGAATCGTCTGATGAAACAGTAACCGTGGCTGTCAATACATTGGTCAAAGATGACGCGTAACCATATGAATAGGAAGCTGCCCCATTAATTTCGACTGTGGCCTCTGCTACTTTTTTCGGTCTAGTAACAGCAATCAAATCCTAGTCTTCAGTAGCTTGGAAAGCATAGGTGGCATTTGCGGAAATTGGACTTTCTGTTCTAATATCTGTCTTCAAACTATATTCAGAAAGAGCTTTTCCTTCTGTGGGATAGTCAACCAAAACATCAGCTGCTATATACCAGCCAAGGAAATCATAACCGCTCGCAACTGTAGCTTTCATCTCTACGTTTTCACCATAATAGTGCGTTCCTGCACCTAGAATTGCCACGCCATTATTTCCTGCGTCTGTGGCCATGCCCACTGCCTGTATATTCAAATTATTGGCTCTGGTATAGTAAGAGCTTAACTGCATGTCATAGGTGTACTTAGCTGTGGAACCATCAGGAATAACGCCACCTTGAAACGTTAATACTGTTTTGTCATTTTGATAAATCGTATAGGCATAACTAAATATTCCAGATGCTACGTTTTGTACAAAATTACTATTATTTAAGGCAACCCCAGACTTTACTGATATTTCTTTCTGAGCAGCAAAAAGATTCGCTGCATCTACTTCCCATGTTCCCTCCTTTTCTTGTCCACGGGAAAAGAACACAGTACAACCATTTAACTCAATTGAAAGACTAATCAAAGTCGTCTTAAAAGCATCGCTATAATATAATGTACCAGTACCGTTATATTCTGAACCGCTCGAATCACTATATGTGACTGTGGCTGCATTCGTATTTCCTGCTTCTTTCGCCGCTAATACGTTCTCTAAAAGAGAGGTATTGTAAGTCTGATTTTCGCCCTGATAGTAGTGTGTAACGATTGGTTTTAAATCAGCAGGTTCCCACTTGGCAGTAGCCTGTAATTTCAATGCCGGCATAGTAAATCTGACATTTTTATCCGGTTCTACTAGTGTTGGAGCACTTTCCCATGTCACCCATTGACCTGTTCCTTCAGTTCCTTCACCGGTAGGTTCAACCCATTTCTTCCATTCCCAACCTGTAAATGTATAGCCGGGTTTGGTTGTCGCTAGCGGAGCCTCAATTGAAACTGTTTGACCATACACAACATCTCTAATTTCAACATCGCTGTTTTCAGTGTTACCGGTTTCTGTGCCGCCGAGTTCACTGCCACCTTCGCTACTAGT
>CAZNAP010000050.1:0-15336 GCA_964571145.1 uncultured Lachnospiraceae bacterium
TGTAACAAAAAATGCCGTAATTATGCGGCATGTGGCGTTTCGCAAACGCCTAATAACTTTTAATTAATAGGGAGGTACGTATGAAAATACTATTTATAGGCGGCACAGGCACCATCAGTATGGCTATATCACGTCAACTTCTTGCGCAGGGACATACACTTTACTTACTTAATCGAGGAAAACGAAACGCTAATTTGGATTCAAATGTAATTTCATTGGTTGCTGATATCAATGATGAGAATACTGTCCGGACACTTATTAAAGATCTTGAATTTGATGCAATAGCTGATTTTATTGCCTTTTTGGCCGCACAGTTAGAACGCGATTTCAGACTATTTAATGGTAAGACTAAGCAGTTCTTTTTTATCAGTTCGGCTTCCGCTTATCAAAAGCCACTTTCTGATTATAGAATTACTGAAGGGACTCCTCTTTCCAATCCTTATTGGGAGTATTCCAGAAATAAGATTGCCGGTGAAGATTATTTAATGAAAATGTATCGTGAAAATGGTTTCCCTGTAACCATCATTCGTCCAAGCCATACCTATGATGAACGTTCTATTCCACTTGGTGTTCACGGCAGTAATGGCAGCTATGCTGTTGTTAAGAGAATGCTTGCCGGAAAACCGGTTATTATACACGGTGACGGCACTTCTCTTTGGACACTAACGCATAATTCCGATTTCGCCAAAGCTTTTATTGGCTTAATTGGAAATGTACATGCCATTGGCGAAGCAGTACAAATCACATCCGATGAATCTGTAACCTGGAATCAAATATATGAAATAATTGCTTCTGCACTGAATGTGAAGCTAAATGCGGTTCATATTTCTTCAGAATTTTTAGCTGCTTGCAGTAATTATGACCTCCTTGGCAGCCTCATTGGCGATAAGGCCAACACAGTCGTTTTTGATAATGCCAAACTCAAAAAGCTTGTTCCAGGTTTTCACGCTACCGTTCGAGCAGACCAGGGAATTAAAAACACCATTGATTATGTACTCAGTCATCCCGAATGCCAGAAAGAAGATCCTGAATTTGATGCTTGGTGTGACAAAGTCATTGCTGCCAGAGCTTCTGCAATTGCACTACTGGGGGACGGGGGTAATGTTTCATTTTGAGCAAAGGGACGAGGAAAAAATAGACGGGGGTTATGTTTCATTTGGAAAATGAAACATAACCCCCGTCCCCTTATTTCAATGTATCCAACAGCCATTGTCCCTGCGGCTTCAAGTCTTCCATCGTAAATCCGCTTGTTTTTTCACATTCAGGTATAATCAAAGCTGATGTTTCTTTATTATTTGATAGGTTCCAGCAAATATATCCGATTCCATATTCATCAAGAATTGAAATCCATTTATCTGCCATTTCATTGTCCGGATCACCGGAGCCACTATTGGCAACTGTTCCAAATTCGCTGACCAAAAGCGGAACTCCCTGTGCATATGCATTTTTTAAATCTTCCTGCCTTGACTCTCTATGACTTTTTGCATAAAAGTGATAAGCATATACCAGATTTTCATACTCTAACGGTTTCCTTAACGGTTCACTCGGAGCAGCAGAATACATTGGGGTTCCTACGATAATGACCGAATGAGGAGAATTCTCTCTGATTACAGGAATCACTGCATTTGCATACTCATAAATGGGATCCCAGTTAATCCCTTTTCCGTTAGGTTCGTTACAGATTTCATATAAAACATAAGGATTATCAGAATATTTCTCAGAAACCATATCAAAGAATTTAATGGCTTCATCCTGATGAATACGTGGGTCTCCCTCTTTCATTACATGCCAATCAATAATGACATACATTTCCTCATTTGTCGCATACGTAACGGCATCATCAATCAATTGATTCAACATTTGCTGGTCGCCACCATTACAATATCCATCAAATTCTTCCACATAATTTGCTATTCGAATCACATTACAATTCCACTCATCATGCATCTGCATGAAAAGCTCTTGATTAATATATTGCGGATACCACTGAATACCATGCGTGCTAATTCCACGTAACTGGAATACATCGCCATTTGCATCACAGATATTAGGTCCAATAACCTGTAATCCGTTCTCGGGAACAAAACGTGGCTCTGCTGTAGGTTCTGGCGTTGGTGCTTCTGTTGGAGCCTCTGTGGGAGCGGCTGCCGGTGCTTCTACTTGCATTTCTACATTCTCTTGCGAATTTGTTTGACCACAACCAGCCAGCACGAAAACCATTATACTCAGGAAAACTATTTCTATGATACCTATTCTTTTTTTCATAATAACCATACCCTCTTCTTAATGTGTACCTTGAGCACCAATGTGCAAAGTATTTTTGGAAAATTATATCATCCGTATATCCTATTTACAATTAATCATTATGTAATTTTTAAAATGAAACATAACCCCCGTCCCTTAGTTTCTGGTTAATTGAATTCAGTACATGTTTTTTGTTTTCACTCCATTTAGGTGCAATCAATAAATTCTTAGGGCCGTCACCTGTTAATCTATGTATGACTATATCGGGTGATAAGCAGGCAATCGCATCTGCTAAAATATCAATATATTCTTCCATTGTAAGCGTTTCAAATTTGCCCTCTTGATACATAATTGCTAAATCCGTATTTTTTAGTACATGTAGTAACTGAAATTTCACACCTTGTATGTTTTGCGTATTTAGGTATCTTACTGACGCCAGCATATCCTCTTTTGTCTCATGTGGAAGTCCAAAAATTAAATGGACAATCACATCAATTCCTCTATCATGAAGCGAGCGAACCGCTTGTTCAAAACACGATAATTCATATCCTCTTCTGATTAAATTTGCTGTTTGTTGATGAATAGTCTGCAAACCAAGTTCTATCCAGACTGGTTTTATCTGATTTAACTCCTCCAGCAAATCTAAAATCTCATCTGGTAGGCAATCTGGCCTGGTTCCAATAGACAGCCCAACAATATCATCCCTTTGCATCACCGGCATGTAGAGATTCCTTAAATATTCAACTGAGGCATAGGTATTCGTATATGCCTGAAAATAGGCAATGAATTTATTCCCAGTTTTCTTAGCACTCAGACGTTCTTTCGCTAGTTCAATAGCCTTATTAACCGGTACCATATCTTCTATATTCTCAGCAAAGTCGCCACTTCCACCTGCACTGCAAAATAGACAGCCACGTGTATCCAGTCGTCCGTCTCTGTTTGGGCAGGTCATACCACCATTTAATGCAATTTTGTAAACTTTTTCACCATATTTCTCCTGTAGATATTGGTTTAATGAATAATAGGGAGGATTTGTGGCATCAATTCGTTTCACCGCAATCATTTCGATATATCCTCGGTTACAAATGGGTTCAAGTTGTATGCGAGGATTATTTGTATCCGAACTATATCCATGTGATGCAAAGTCGTATTCTGAAATGACCTTAGCTACATCCAGAATTGCAGAACCATATTCTTCATCTTTATAGGGATCACTTCTAAAGAGAAGATAATCAGCCTCTTGAAATTCAAGTACATCAAATCCCTCAGGAATCATTCCTTGATAGTCTATTGCAACCTCCACACCCTGGACATACTCATTTGTAATGGGATTGCGATATTGTTCCGGAAGCCACATACAAATCGGTTCTCCGTCTAAGGATTTCATACTTTTCATTAATCCCCATATGTCACAACCCACTTCTTCACAATATGACCAATAATCATTCGCCATGACGCCTCTTTTGCAGATTACTTTTCTGGCCGATTTGTGAATTTCTTGCACAGTAACCTTTCGCGAATTGGAAGGAGCGAATTCATAAGGTTTGATACTCTGCGCCTGAACTCCGTATGGTGTAAAAAGATAGATTGGCGCTGGGTTCGTTCTGTACTCTTTGGGATTATATCCAAAAGACTTTTTAAATGCTCGTTGGAAACCATCTACACTGCCAAATCCGAATTCATTTACTACATCAATTACTTTACAGGATTCATCCCGTAGCATCAGTGCTGCTTTTGCTAGTTTTAATCTCCTAATATACTCTGCAGGAGATAACTTCGTCCCTTCCAAAAACAATCGTCGTACATGAACCGGAGAGTACATAGTAAGGTTGGCTAAATCATCAATTGTAATCTCTTCAAAAATATGTTCTTCTATGTAATTTTGCATTTTCTGAACTGCGATGATTCGTTCATCCATACTAGAAACTCTCCCACCTCACACTATTCACTCATTGCTCATCCACATATTACATGAGAAATAAAATCTGATGCATTTTCAATTAACCGCTCATCCACCAAATCAATTGTATCTTTAAGACAATGTGTATAAAGCAGGCACTCCTCAAATAAATCTGAAGCAGAAATTAGAATACATTTCGTTCCGCCAAATACAAAGGCCGCATGATCTCCTGCATACCATGGTTGTCCACTCACTACATTTTCACATATCTGTATTGTTTTTTCAATTTTTCTTTGTTCTGTTTCCTCAAAATTGAACGTTGTAACTGCCACTTTAGACCCTGTATGAGCCACCGTGTCAATATTAATTAATAAATCTACTTTATCGTTATTTTTTCTCAACGCTTCAAGATATAACAGTTCCCCCTGAGGTTCAAAATATTCTTCTGAATTAAACGGAACGATATCGATGTCATAGTGACTTACTTGCAGTTTTTGAGCTGCCTCAAGCATCGTTGCCACACCGGATGCATTGTCAAGTGCCGCCATGGTATTATGTTTACTGTCCATATGCGCACAAATGACAATCTTTCCTTTTGAATTCCTTACCTTTTTTGATGCAATTAATTGATATGCTGATGCATCTTGGTTCTCAGAAATAATTGAAAGCATTATTTTATGGTTCAGAATCTCTTTTGCTATTTTGGCATAATCTTCTTTTCCAATATTTGCAATTGGTATATGGAAATTACCATCTTCCATCAGCGGAAAAGGCGAAAGTCCACTCATACAAGTCTGTCCGGTAACTGCTATAATTGCACAAGGCTTCTTACTCTCAAGACAGTCAATAATTGCTTTGTGTTCGTCGGGATAGTAGAACGGAAAATCCTTTGGTTGCAAGGATTCCTGCGTCAATTCTTCAGTTAAAATCAATATTCTATCTTCACATTCAGACTGTTCTAATTCTGTAAGATTTTTTACCACACAAGCAGTCCGTGTACCCTTAAATGATTCTGAAAAAGGACTTACTTGTATTGGAATTTTATTCTCCTCAATCTGAAGAAAAGATTCTGCTTTTTTCCATACTTTACATAAGAACGGAAGTTTTTGAACTTCGTATCCACACTCCGTCAAAAATGCTCCAATATATTCATTGATTTCCAGATTTTGCGGTGTACCAACCGGTCTTTCTTTTGCAATTCTTTCCAATAGTGTCATAGTATATTGTCTCCTTTGATTTATTACATAAAGCGTAACAATAAAGAGGCTTTATTTCTCGACATTTTTGATCATTTTGGGTTAGTCACTCGGTGCTTATCCTAAAACTGCTATGGAAAAGCTAATCGTTGAAAACAAATTGCATATACAATGAAAGCACATGCATATATATAAATTCTTTTTCTTGTAAGTCACATAGGCAACCGGCGCAAATGCTAAAATACGAAATACATTATTAAACGGAAGCCAAAAATGGTATAAAGAAAATAATATAGTGATCAAAATTGGTGTCAATGCATTCTGCTTTTTATAATGGGAAGTCAAATATCCTCTAGAAAACAATTCTTCTGTAATAGGTCCAAGAAATACGTTGAAAATTCCATAGTATATGCACGTAAAAATCAGCATTGGTCTGGAAAAAGATTTCAGGTAGTCATAATTTGTCCAGTCAAAACCCACAGGTAAATTACTAAGTACTATGCTCCTTACATCCGCCCAAATATAATTTTCTATAGGTGCAATGAATGCAGAAAACAGTCCTGCCATGCCGAAAAAAGCCAAGGCGATTATGATAATTTGCCATATTGGCAGCTTCTCCTGGCCAACCAGTGCACTTTTCAGGGTATAGGTGCCATATTCTCTCTTTCCTATATATAAGATAATCCCCAACTCTATTGGTACTAAAATTACTGTTCCCAATAGGCAAAATAATAACAAATGGGGTATTTTAATCAGACTGCCTAGTATCCCATATGCTACAATCAAAACTATTGCGGGTGTAAAAATTTTTATTAAAAGATCTTTTGCGTTAATTTCTTTCATCTACCTTTACCTTAGGGGACGGGGGTTATGTTTCATTTTGAAAATGAAACATAACCCCCGTCCCCGTATTACAGTGTTTTACCTGTTAGTAATTCATATCCCTTCAGATACTTTGCAATGGTCTTATCCACAATGTCCTGAGGTAAAGTTCCATTGTTTCCGGGATTTGCTTTTAACCAGTCTCTTGCAAATTGTTTGTCAAAAGAAGGTTGACCCTGTCCGGGTTTGTATCCTTCTGCAGGCCAAAATCTGGAGCTGTCCGGAGTCAACATTTCATCGCCAATAACAACTTCTCCCTTTTCATTCAGACCAAACTCAAACTTGGTATCTGCAATAATGATGCCTCTTGTCAACGCATATTCTGCACACTTCTTGTACAATGCAATGGAGTACTCTTTAATTTTAGCTGCATATTCAGCGCCTTTTCCGGGGAAGAACTTTTCTAAATAAGCTACACTCTCTTCGTAAGAAACATTCTCGTCATGGTCTCCAATTTCTGCCTTGGTAGAAGGTGTGTAAATCGGTTCAGGCAGTTGATCAGACTCTTTTAAGCCTGCCGGTAATTTGATACCGCAAACATATCCGTCTTTCTGATAGCTTGCCCAGCCACTTCCTGTAATATAGCCACGTACAATACACTCTATTGGTAACATTTCAAGTTTCTTGCACATCATACTATTTCCATCAAACTTCTCCTGTTGGAAAAATTCGGGCATATCTTTAACATCTACGGAAATCATATGATTGGGTACAATATCCTGTGTCATATCAAACCAGAACTTCGATAACTGAGTTAAAACAGTCCCTTTCTTATCCACTTTGTTATTTAAAATCACATCAAAACAACTAATACGGTCTGTTGCAACGATAATCAAATTATCTCCATTATCATAAATCTCTCTTACCTTGCCTTCTTTAAAAGGCTTTAATTTCTGTTCGCTCATTTTTCTACCTTATACCCTTTCTTTTCTTTATTGTTACATTTCAAAATCAACTGAAATGATACTAAATCTTTTTACTTTTCCCATTATGACAGAACCAATCTTTATAGTCAATAATCTGCTATTACAAATGAACAGTAATTTTATTGTATAAAAATGCCGCCTAGTAGAAAGAACAACGCTACAATCAGCAACAGTACCTCTGTTTTTTTCTTGATAATAAAGGTCTCCGGATGCTTGGGGTTAATCCTAATATCAATGGGCATTCCTCCTACAAACTTTTTACAAATATAGCTTGCGCTAAAAGACTGTGGTGTTTGAACTTCATAATGTTTGCCCTCATAATCATACGAACAGACCGGTGCATACACGCTGATACCTTTCGCTCCTGAATATCTATTGCACTGTAGATATAACGCGCTGACAATCGTATTGCATCTTAAGCTGTTAAATACAGATTGCAGCCCAAAGTAGAAAAACATAACTGCCAAACAGATACACAAATACTTCATACCATCTTTTTTATCATCCTGCAAGAATTGTAGTAAAGGCAACAGTCCTGTCAAAAAGAACAATGCCCCTATGGCGCATACATTGATGACATTACTTTTTTTCTTAACATAGGTAATAATTGCACTGAACCAGCACACAATTCCCAATATAATAAATATAATTAAACATGTGACCATTTTGCTGCCTCCGCTTTATCATTTACACGTTCGTCCCAAATACCTGTTTACCTTTTTAGCATAGTTTTGATAGGTATCTCCAAAGGCTTCATTTAAAAACTCTTCTTCTACATTCACAATTTGCAAATGGAACATCAAAGCCGCAAACGCAGATATCACAAATAAAATCCAGTTAAAGAACAGTAACAGAATTCCAATATAAACAAGGTCGAATCCCAAGAAAGCAGGATTACGGCTTATTTGATAGATTCCACTTGTAACTAATTCTGTATGCTCCGTTTTGGAAACACCAGCACGCCAACTGTCCCGCATCGTTATGACGGCACACATAAACGCTGTAACGCCTAATGCGGCGATAACTGCACCGACCATTCTTACCCATGTTGAAAATTGTGAAGTACCTAGCAAAATACTGACCAGCTCTACCATAGGTACTGCAAACGTAGCAATCTTCATGATAATCTCAATCCACTTTACAAAGCCCGGCTTGCCTTTGCCCATTTGGTCAGTTTGTATTCCCTTTTTCCTTTGGCCAAGCATCTTGGCAAAATAACATCCATAAAACAGTAATAAAATAATAATCGCAATAGTTTGAAATAGCATTTGCTCTCCACCAAATTTTCCTGCTATAAATATGGCTGTAGGGCCATCTGCACCACCAACAATCGTTATTGCATCTGCTTCGTTCATTCTTCACCTCACGTTTCAATTATAATAAAATATTATCCACTTTTGACTAACGCCTTTTCATAAAAAGAGTTCCTGTGGTTGTCCACCGTTCACATATAGTTGTGCCTGTTATCAGAATATTTCCATTTTCATCAAATCGAAGAACTACCGGCAAACATTCAACATAGAATTCATTGTTGGATTTGGCAGTAAGCTTCCTGTTATTTCCGAACGGATCCTTCATATTCAATCCTTTTATTTCTATTTCTGCCTGTAAATCATCATTAAAATATAGTCCTTCTATTGGCAACGCTGTACTATCCGGCTTATATTCGATCCCTGCAAATCCCAGTATTTGCAGCTCATACGAAGACCAGTCCTGCTTTGTTATTTCAATGGCAAGCTTTCTACAATCCATATGTTCAAATAAACGTTGGGCAAAATCTTCATAATCCCGCAAAAACATGCGAAAGCCTTCTGCACCCTGCGGCTTTTGAGTATAGTATGGTTCTGCCTTGTCTCGCTCTCTGATATCTTCCAAGAACTTTGTTCCACGTGTTTTTTCAAGATAGTCGATACTGTCATCTGCATGTTCTCTATAAAAATAGATCAGACTCGGATTAAGTGGTTGAATAATCTCTACAAGTTTCTGCAGAAACTGTTCTAATTTATCATAATCTTCATTTTTTAACAAAAAGGTAAATATCTGATATTGTAATATACTGCTGTCTAGAATATAGATTACATCGTGTTCCTTCAACGCTTTTTCTACAAAATATGACCACTTATCTAATGCAGCTTCTTGATATTGTTCAATTGAAAATTTAAATACATCAAATTTCTTTAGCTCAGTAAATGCATCTGTATCTATTCTATCTATGTAATTCCATTCTATTTCGAGCAAATCAATTCCTATTGTATTTTGTCTAAATTCAGCAATTCGACTAAAGACTTCTACAGTCTTTGGATACTTGACTACAAACCCTTCATATTCAGAACGTGTCAAACAAGCTTCATTGAAAAATAGCGTTGGGTGTGGCTGTGTAACCTCATGTATCCATTTAATACGTTTTTGATTACGTTCAAGCTGCCTATATAAATAATATGAATTGGTGGTTTTCCCTGTTCCGGGCAATCCTTCCAGCATAAATAATCTTGTATCTTTCACCATTTGATTCCGCTTTTCCTCGTTCTATTTCTTACCTGTCTTGATGAATTCAATTAATTTTTCTACATCATCAAATTGATCGTAATCACCATTTATTCCCTCTCGGTGATATACCACGCCGTTTTTCTCATTTCTTTCCAGACAGTTCAGTAGTTCTTCTTCACCATATCTCTTTGCAAATAAAGTGAATCCATAGGGTTTAATCTTTTGAAGTAATCCTGTTTGACAGGCTTCTTTGCAATCATAGCAATGAGCAATCTTCTTCTCCATGGAACACTTTCGATTTTCACACCAATCTTTATCCGGACAGTTTTCTGTATTACAGCCTCCACAATTTTCACCTTCTGTGCATAAGCAACATGCAAGTCCACATCTGGCAATTCCCATTTCTCTTCTCATCGTATGCTACCTCATCTTTTCTGTTGATTCTATAATCCTAAATCTTCGCCTACCAAAATCACCTTGATTCTTCCCGGAATACGATTTCTACGCATTTCTACTATCTGAGAACACATGCTGGAGGTTGACTGGCAATCTGCACAGCTACCGGTTTTGGTACAAGCAAGCTCAAGCTTTAAACGCAACCCATTATTAGGTGCCGCCACATTACGTGCTCTTTTCCTAGCACTATCTAAGTCTTCACAAACCTTGTTCATTCCCACTACTAAAATAACCGTCTTGGGACCAAAAGCAATGGCTGCAATTCGATTTCCTGTGCCATCAATATTAATCATTTCACCATCTTCGCTGATTGCATTGACACTGGAAAGAAAGACATCACTCGTAAATGCCTGTCTCATCATTGCCAGTCGTTTTTCTTCAGTCTTCAGAGTATCTCTGTCAAGCACAACATAATCAGCTTGTTTCAGTGCTTCTTTAATACCTATTTCATCAAGAGACATGGAACCTCCCCAGGTTACTGACGAGCCACACGGAATCAAGGATAAAACCTTTTCTTTAGTCTCCTCGCTATTTTTACAAAAATAAGCTTCGTAACCTCTTTGCTCTAATGCTTTTAACATTTTGGGTGCCAGTAATTCATATCTATGCTTAATAATTTCTTCTCTTTTCATTCTAACGACCGTTCCTTTCTTCTTAGTGCGTGTTTTGATTCCAAATTGTTTTCACATTCAACTCCACAATGAGTCTTATACCAGAGCATCCACTGTTTCTTTTACAACCTGCAAAACAGCCACATTACAAACCGCATTAGGTGCCAACTTGGTATAAGGAATGTAAGTGTTGTCACTAATTGCTTTTCCTGTAAGCACTTTGTACCAGATTGCCGCCAATAAATATCTTCCATAAATAACATTCATATGAAAGCCATCGCGACAAATAGACATTCCACCCTGCTGGTATATAAATGGTATCCTTTTTCTCAACTCTTGAATAACATTTCCACAAGGAATAAGGCGTGCATCTATTTGCTTCGCTACACTACTATATGCTTCTGATAATCTATTGTACATCTCCTGCTGACTGTGATTGTAATTGCCAAACTCCGGATGTAGACTGTCAATTTCATATGCCCATGTTTGCTGTATTAGGAATTCAGCTTTGGGTGCATTTACCCTAATAAAAGTAGCCATATTTTCTATGTATGGGTGATATGTTTCCATCATTCCGCTAAAATGACTTGCCTGCTGTGTTACGACATAGTCCCATTCTTCCATAGCCAGCGCGTCCTGCACAGAAATAGTTTGTCCGGTAGAATTACCATTTTCTTCATAAAGGTATTCTTTGGCTTCACTTTGAATATTTGCCCAATGCCGTTCCAGACTGCACCCTCCAATATAGAGATTGACCACCTTTATTTCTACCCTATCAGCAGCCGCTATCTGATGTAAATAATGAGTTGCATCTTGTGAAAAACTGTTACCGATTGCAAGGATTTTTATCATCGATTCACCCTCCTATATATGCCAATTTACGATATTCTCTTTTGGAAAAATCAAATATTTCTTCAAATGGCTCGCCTTCTTCGTAAATCCATTTTTTAATATAGGTTGGCTCTAAGGCAAAAAGCCGTTCGTTTGATAGACTTGTATATCTTGTGTAAGAAAATGGAAAATATTTTTCATACAATTTACAGAAAAAGTCATGTTTTAACGGGTTTCCCATTTCCTTGCAAGTACCTTCTATTTGAAAATTATCTATACAAAGAGCTGCTTTTGAATTCTTTTGCAGTTGTTCATATTTCCGAAATGTCTGATCCGTTTGGAAATAAAAAATTCCATTAAAAATTATAACGCTCATCATTCTTGATGTCACATTATCATTAATGGAAGTTGATAATACCATTTTTCTGGACTCCCCTATTTGTTCAAATAAAGACGCTGTTTGTTTTGCAAATTCATCATTCATATTTTTTCTCTCTTCATATATGAACTCATCTAAAAGTTCACATGAAAATATTTAAAACTCCATGTAACAAGATTGTTGAATAACAATTTTGTGTCTTTAATCTTACATATCCTAATAATATACCATAAGCAAATCCTACCACCATTTTAGTAATAACTGCAAACCAATCGCCTGCCCAAATATTGGGAATAACATATCCCAAATGCTAAACCGAAAATAACACTGCCGTAATAAGCCATGTATTCTTTTCCACTTTAAGGAAAGGATTCAAACGATTCCATATGTATCCACGGAAAAGTAGTTCTTCATACATTGGCGTAACAATACTACCATATATCAAAACTAGTATTGCTGTAATTCCTTCAACAAAATTACTTGGTGTGGATATAAATAATATAGCAGCAATAGCTGTGACCAGCAGATACATTTTCGAAAACTTTTCCGGAAAAACAGATAGTTTTTCTTTCTTAATGCTAGACCATAATACTACCATAAATGTCAGGATAATCATACAACCCATTGTAATCATTTTCATATAAAAACGATTATCCAAAATAAACGATTGAGCAAACATTTTTACAAAAAATAATATGGTCTGTAGTACAACCATAAATACCAGCACTTCTATAAATGCCAGCGTACCTTGTGTTTTGTTCTGCTTACCCTCCATGATATTATTAATCTCACTCATCATAGTTCCTCATCGTTTCTTAGCAATTTCATTTTGCAAAAAGCATTCTAAACCTTCTTTAATATCCTCATAGGTTTCATCAAAATTTCCTGTATACCACGGGTCCGCGATATCTCTTGGATGCTCTGAGAAATCCAATAATCGATGAATTTTATTTTGCGGATCTCCGCCTGCAATTTTTATCATATTTTTGATATTCCAGCTGTCCATTCCGAGCAAATAATCGTAAGAGCTGTAATCACTTTTCTCCATTCGAATTGCCGTCTTGCCTTTTACTGATATACCAAAAGCCGCCAATTTATTTCTGGTTCCATGGTGCACTGGATTCCCTATTTCTTCATTACTGGTAGCTGCAGAAGCAATATAAAACTGGTCTGCTATGCCGCTTTCTTTAACCATATTTTTAAACATAAACTCAGCCATTGGCGAGCGGCAAATGTTGCCGTGGCAAACGAATAGTATTTTTATCATCCCTTTAAAATCCTCTTTTCCCCCGTATTTACGGGCTTTTTAGGCGTTTTTAAAAAGCGCCTTGTTGGCATAATTTAGTATATTTTGGCATATTTTAGTCACCATTCGGTGTAAAAATCGGTGTAAAAATTTGTGTTTTACACCTCGCCTTTTTTTGCGTATTTTAGATCACTTTTAATCTAGCCATCTCTTCCTTCGCATCCTCAAACTTCACATGCGTATAGGTATTGAGTGTCACACTAATATCAGAATGCCCCATAAGGTACTGAAGTGTCTTTGGATTCATGCCGGACCTCGACATATTACTGCAATACGTATGTCTACATACATGCGGTGTAATCTTTGGCATCTGGACCTTGTAGATTCCATTATACTTCTGAAGGATATGCTTGAAGTAATGCTCCCAATGAAGGGAATAACAAATACTTCCTTCCTTATCAAAATAGAGAAATCCAGATACACCATCCACCATTGGTTCAATCTTTGGCGGTTTACGATTTTCAATAATCGTCTTAAAACAGTCCTCTACATCCTTAGGCATGCCACCTTCCACATTACTCTGATACAATTGTTCCAATAGCAGTTCTGACTGACTTTCTGTAATCTCTTCACTTAAATGTAATATCCCATTCTTGTCCAATCGGCTTCTGCCGATTAAATAGTCGCAGGACGGAACTCCTGCGTAATGTGATTTCATTCCAAGGATTTCGCCTATCTGCCCTTCCAGTACCTTTCTCTGTTTCCCTATTACATCAAACTGTAATTCTCTCATAATATGTACCACCTTTCTTCTTTTGGTATGTACATATATCACTCTGATAGCACATAAAATCAAGACATTCTCGGATCATTTTTTTATTAAAAGGTGTACTTAAAAGCTATATATTTTATGTCCTTTTTATACTATTTCTACATAGATTATTACACTATTTGACGTAACTGTTTTGCCAACAATAGCTGTATTTATATGACTTTCGCTCATAATTGAGCTAAAGGTATATCCCCCTTGCTTAATTCCGCGAAAATTTGCGCGATAGGGGGCGCCGGTCTTCTGACTAAAAGATTCTGGAGATTTGACCTCCCCCATAGCTACCCAAAATTTCTATTATCAATATTGCTAATATATTATTGAACAGATGTTTCTGTCAACTCCTGATACATTTTCATCAATGCTGCAACACAATCTGATTCTGTGAAATCCTTAATTTGGAATCTATATGCTTGCATAACAGCCTTATCATTCAACTGGTGTGCCTTTCGCAGTTCTGGTGGCATAGCAAGTTCATCATACAGATCCGCCAGTGAACTCTCCGGATATTTTGCACGTGCATCAAGGATCCCCTGTGCCGTCTGTTCAATCCTTAACTTCTGCTCATCTGTCGGATTACACTAAGGGAAATTGTTGTAAACAATATCCTTTGAATATCTGTAATCACTTTTCAATCTACCACACACAGCTCGCATCCATGCCATATGAACATTCGATGTTAAAACGCCAAAATGATATAATTCTGCGTTAGGAACAATTTGAACAAGATTCGATGCTATCGTCTCTTTATCCATAAATCCAATAGGTATGTATCTTCTTCGCTCTGATGAAACTGCTGGCACAATCACATAATCAGTATCTGGTTGTGCTATCTGACAAAATAAAGTAGGAGTAGTTGCAAATTTTCTTGTTGAAGCCGCTTTACTTTCTTCTCTAAATTTCCTTACAAATTCTATACGGCTCATTACTTCTTTACAAGAACGTAATTCATTTGGATTAGCGTCCACTAACCAAAGACAATATCTCTTTTTATTATTTATATACTCAGCTGCTCCAATATATGGCTTTATCCATTTTGAAGCTAAAGGTTCTTTTTCAATGAAATCATTCTTTTCTTCTTCTGATAATACAAATCCCCCACCATCCCTTGGCATACTTCCAAAAAACATATTTGGAACAGATGATATTGGAGTTCCTCTACTTGCAATAAAAACATCATCTGCTTCTAACAAATAGGCATTAATATTCTTTACAACTTGCATTCTATCTGAAGTAAAAATCTTTTTGACTGCACTTACTCTCGCCACACTAAAGCTTACAATAACACAATGCACATGTGCCTTTATACTAGCTTCGCTATCCCATATAAATGTTCGATAAGCAAAATT
>CAZNAP010000051.1:0-15240 GCA_964571145.1 uncultured Lachnospiraceae bacterium
TGGCTTTTTTCTTTGAATTTTCAGGGTTGCATTGCTGTTTACTTGTCAAGGTTCTAGTTGTTTGCACGCATAAAAATGTTTGAATAATACGCATTTATTTGTTAACGTGCGACTTTCATATGATATCAGATGAAGTATCGATTGTCAACCAATTTTTGTTGATTATTTGGAATTTTTTTTAAAAACTTTTCACTAACCAAATTAGCTTTAATTTTCACCACTATCTTGCTTCTAATTATTCCCATTTATTCCATATTTATTACTACTCCTATATCAACATTTGAGAATAAAAAGATGTATTTCTGTTTCCTGTGCCCATAGTATGTGATTCTCAATTAATATAACCTAGTCACCCGGGATGCGAACACTTTGAATATCAGGTAAATATATATCAGAAATCGAGTATTACCCGTTGAAAATGCTCGGTTAATGCTTCTTTTGTCAGAGAGACGGGGAAAACAACTTGGATGGCTTTGTTTTACATGAGAATTATTTTGGATGTAAGTGGTAAATGAAGAAATTAGGAAATCAAAGCGGGTAAAGAAGCTTCATCAAAGAGAATTAACCCGTTCCTTAAATCAGGAAGTCCTAAAATCAAAGAATAACGACGGGTAATTTGAGGAAGATAGGCAGAAATTACCTGATTTTCTCAAACTACAAGATACCATTTATAATTCAAAGTATTTTATCCGTAAACTGACGTTGTTCAAATTCTACGTGACTAGTTTCATATCATTAGGAATGTCCAGCCCCAAGTCCTATAAACAAACAATAAAATGCCTACTATAATAGAAGCTTCAAGAAATCCTACCACAATGCCAAGTAACTTATTCAACCAGTTGATAATCGGTAATTTAGAAATCAATTCAATGGAAGCAAAAAGAACATGAACGATACGATATACCAGACATATAACAAATAAAATGACTACTAATTGCACTACTTTTCCTATATTCTGATTCATGTAGTTGCCAATTGCTCGCAAAATCAGCACCAGACAAACTCCGCCGATAGCCATGGAAATCAATGCAATGATTTCTTTCACCATTCCATTACTAAAACCCGCTATTATTCTCCATATAAAAATTGCTGCAATTATCGCCAGTGCAACATAATACATATTCTTTCTACTCCTCGGTATTACTGCCTATTTCAGTTCTATGGTATCCACCGAATCTGAAGTAACCGTCACATACCTATATAATGAAGAGGTTGGAATGACTAATGTGGTGCTCTTGTCAAAACTTCCGGTAAACTTGCTGACACCCTTCATATTACAAATTCTACACTCTGTATCATTGTAGATAATAATTTGATCCTTGTGTAAAATAATATCCGCATAATCCATATCAAACAGCTGCGAGTGAACTTTAGTTCCCGATTCATTATAGACATCCAGACGATAAATCGCTTCACCACTCTGATCCCGGAACACAAGACCTACATAATTCTCATTATAGTAGACACTTTGAACTTCCTCTTCCAATAAGTTAGACGCCACATTGGTGGGCCTTTCACTCCCTTCGAAAAAGACGATTCTATCATCTGATACAGCAAAAGCGGAATCATTATCCATAAACTGAATATAAGGAATAATTGTATTCAAATAATCATATCCGCTCACATAATTATCCGTTTCGTTTAAACCTACTTCGCCGAAATTGTAAAAGGCAACTGATGATTTCATATTACCGCTATCTACATAAAGATAGGACACTGCCATGATTTTTCCATTTGGTGACATCGAAACAGCAACCGGATAACCGCTTTTATCCATTGTTATTTTAGCCTCTACAAATGGCTCATCTGTATTTTGGGTTCCATCATAAACATTGATTCTGATTACATCTGCATCGTCCAGCACTGCCGCTACCATATAATTGGAAGAAACACTGAAATTTCTGATAGGAAGGCTTGTATTGACCATCCCCTTTTCACCATTTTTGTCCATCACGTAAATCGTACGACCGTTATAATCACCTATGGCTATGGTCGACTCGCATTTGGAAATCAGAGGATTCTGCATTTCATAAGTCTGATTCCAAATTGCATTTCCGTCCGCACTCATACAGCTGGCGCCGTCCTTACTATATAAAAGAACATTTCCGCCTAAATCCTCCACCGTAGCACCCTTAACAATCACAAGGGGAGCAGTTTGTGCAATGACGCTTTGAGTGAAAATCTTATCTCTCCACTGAATGACACTAAAGACGATTAGCGCTACTACCAGCAATACAGCTAATACAATTCTATAAAAAATTGTGAGTTTATGGCTGCGGATTTTTTCCTTATAATTTATGCCATTTATGCTATTTTGTCTTTTTTCTTTTTCCTTAAAATAATCTCGCACATTTGCCATAAATTCATCTCCGCCTTTTGGTAGTCGCTTGGTACTGATCCGAACGACTATCTTCTAGAAAAACTTATAAACCGTAGTTGTATCATATTTTCTATCAGGCCCAAATACTGCTGAAGGAAACTCCGGCTTGTTGGCCGTATCCGGATAATATTGTGTTTCCAAACACAGTCCACAACGGCTGCTATACTCTGCCTGACCTTTGCCTAATTCAGGGGATATACTGTTTCCTGCATAAAACTGCACGCCCGGCAAATCAGTATAGGCTTTCATCACACGGCCTGATTTTAATTCTGTAACCGTAGCAAATTCTCGCAGTGTGCCCTCTTCTCCATCAATTACCCAGTTATGATCATAACCATTTACCAGTTTTAACTGTTCATAATCTGCACCAATATCCTGACCCACCTTCTTGGCTGTTGTGAAATCAAAAGGTGTACCTGCAACTGCAGCTATTTCGCCGGTAGGAATGGCTCCTGCTACGATTGGTGTATAATAAGATGCTTTCATCTCCAAAATATGGTCGTGAATATTACCCGAATTATGACCCGCCAAGTTAAAATAGGTATGATTTGTCATGTTAATAATCGTGTTTTTATCACTGGTTCCTTCGTAGTGAAGTTGAAGTTCATTATCCTCAGTCAGTGTGTAAGTCACTTTGAAAGCTCTATTTCCTGGGAAGCCCATGTTTCCGTCTGTATCCTTTATGGAAAAAACCACATAATTTTCGCCCTCTGTTGCATCCCAAACTCTTTTATGGTATCCCAGTTGCATATGACTATGTAAATTATTTGCTCCGTCATTGACATCCAATTGATATTTTTGGCCGTCCAATTCAAATGCCGCACCACCAATACGGTTTGCATTCGGTCCTACTGTTGCTCCAAAAAAGCTTCCATTCTGAAAATATCTTTCTAAATTATCATATCCAAGAACAATATCCTCACTTACTCCGTTTTGATCCGGAACAAATAAATTTACAAGAATGGCACCGTAATTAATTATACCGGCTCTGATTCCATTTCTATTTTCTAACCAATACTTATAAATATCTTTTCCATCCTTAGTTTGTCCGAAAAGCTCTTTTTTAACTGTCATAATTATTTAGCTCCCTCATAATTTATATTTTGGTAAAGTCATCACCCTATTTTTATAACTCCACTCTACCTTCCAGTGCGCGCAGTAATGTTACTTCATCGATATATTCCAAATCGCCGCCTACCGGTACCCCACTAGCAATACGCGATACCTTAACCCCAGTGGGCTTAATCAACTTGCTGATATACATAGCTGTTGTTTCGCCTTCCAGACTCGAATTGGTTGCTATAATCACCTCAGAAATATCACCGCTTAGGCGTGTAATCAATTCTTTTAACTTAATGTCACCCGGTCCGATTCCAATCATAGGAGAAATAGCACCATGTAACACATGATAAACGCCCTCATACTTACCAGTTTTCTCATAAGCCGCTAAATCTCTGGTGTTCTCAACCACCATAATAGTGCTATGGTCTCGTTTGGAATTCGCACAAATAGGACAAATTTCACTATCAGTTAATGTGAAGCATTCTTTACAATACTTCACATTTTCTTTGGCTTCCAATATTGTCCTGGCGAGTCTATTCACCTTATCTTGAGGCATGTTAATCAAGTGAAAAGCAAGTCTTTGTGCAGACTTGGTACCAACCCCCGGCAGTCCGGACAATTCATCTATTAATTTATTGATGTGCCCGCTATACAGATTCATTAGAAAGGAAGACCTCCTCCCAATCCAAGCCCGCCGGTCATTTTATTCATCACTTCTGAATTAGCTTCTTCTGCCATACGAAGTGCTTCATTCGTAGCCGCCATAACCAAATCTTCCAACATTTCAATATCATCAGGATCTACTACTTCTTGCGAGAGTTTAACCTTGGTAACTTCCTTCTTCCCAGTCACGCTCACTTCCACTGCGCCACCTCCTGCTTTAGCAGTAAACTCCTTGGTTTCCATTTCCTTCTGACTTTCTTCCATTTGACGCTGCATTCTCTGCGCCTGCTTCATCAAATTATTCATATTACCGGGCATACCACCTCCCGGAAAACCTCCACGCTTAGCCATGAAATATCCTCCCTATTTATGTTTCATTATAATATTAATCTATTGTACTATTGACCTTGCTAAAATATCAACTAAAACTTACTCATCTAGAAATTCTTCCGGAAAATCATCATCCTCCTCATCCATGTCTTCGATTGGCATTTGAATCGTTTCGTTGACCAATCTAGTCAAGTCTGGGTATATTTCCTTCGGATTCCTTCCCTGTTGGGAACTTTGAATGGAAAGCTTGACCTCTTTTCCTGCCAAACCGTTTACAATCTGTTCCAAAGCAGACCTATGTTCCTCATTCTTAAAATATTCAAAAGGATTTCCTTCTTCAATAACCACCAACAGACTGCCATCTGCTCCAAGACTTGGATACGCTGCTCGTAAATAAGATTTCATTGGCATAAAGGACTCATTCACCACCGCATTCCAACTGCCTGCCACTTTCTTGATATCTTCGGGAACTGCTTTTGGCAAAGGTGCTTGTTTTGAAGGTTCTGCTACCGTTGTCTGCATCTGCGGCTTGTCCTGCACCAGAGTCGTAACCGGAACAGCAATGCCATTTTCAATCTTATCTTCCAACTGCCTGATTCTATCTGTCAGCGACTGCGTATCTGTTTCCATACTGGGCTTGCAGAGTTTAATCAATGTAATTTCCAAAAGGATTCTCTTTTGCGTTGCATAACGCAGTTGCCCCGACAACTCTGACAAGATTCTGATGTAACGCATAATTACATCATTTTCAGCCATTTGCGCTTCTTCTTTTAAGCGAGCCAAATTTTCTGTGGAAACATCAATAATATCTTCTATTCCATCTGCCGACTTAATCAGCAAAAGATTTCGCAGATACCATGTTAAATCCGAAGTAAACTGCGTCAGCTCTCTGCCTTGCATAACCACCTCTTCCAACAGGGAAATGGCATCGGCTACTTTTCCATCTAATACAATTCGAAGTAATCTGCTAAAAACCTCTGTATCGACTGCACCCAGAACATCTAACACTTTATCGTAGGTTAATTCCTGTTTAAAGTGAAACGCCATACACTGATCCAAAAGGCTCAGAGCATCTCGAAGAGAACCGTCCGCCGCCCTGGCAATATATCGAATGGCTTTCTCCTCAATTTGAACCTCTTCTTTCTCTGTCAGTTCTCGGATCCTGTCTGCTATGGTTTCAACTGTAATACGTTTAAAATCATAGCGCTGACATCTGGATAAAATAGTAATCGGAATTTTATGAACCTCTGTTGTTGCCAGAATGAAAATAACATAAGAAGGCGGCTCCTCCAATGTTTTCAATAACGCATTGAAGGCTCCGATAGAAAGCATATGCACTTCATCTATAATATAAACTTTGAACTTTCCTTCTGCCGGTGAATAAGCTACTTCATCTACTATTTCACGTATATTATCAACGCCGTTATTTGAAGCCGCATCAATTTCAATCACATTCATGCTGGCTCCTGCTGAAATCGCTTTACAACTTGCACACTCACCACAGGGACTTCCTTCTACTGGATTTTCACAGTTCACAGCCTTGGCAAATATTTTTGCTATGGTTGTCTTCCCAGTTCCTCTGGTTCCGCAAAAAAGATATGCATGCGAGGTACGTCCTGCCTTTAACTGATTTTTAAGTGTGGTAACAATATGATCCTGTCCCTTCACATCATCAAAGCCAAGCGGACGAAACTTTCTATAAAGTGCTATATATGACATAGCTATCTACCCTTCTATAGCCTTGGCGCACTCTGATTAATCGCCAAAACTGATTCCTATTAATTTTGCTTCCTTTACAATAGAAGCATCAGGAGAAAGCATTTTCAGCTTACCTGCCACATCTTCCAACGGTACTTTTACGATTTCACGATTCTTATACCCAACCATGAAGCCGTATTCGCCTTTTAAAATCAGTTCTCCTGCTTCAGCGCCTAAACGGCTTGCAAAAACACGGTCATACGGGCAAGGACTTCCACCACGCTGTGTATGACCCGGAACTGTAACGCGAACCTCATGTCCTGTCATTTCTTCAATTTGTTGTGCCAGCTCATAGGATACAGTCGGGAATTTGTAACTCTTCATCTTTTCTCTGTATTCTTTCTTAGAGAGTTTAGCGTCTTCCTTAGAAATGGCACCTTCAGCCACAGCTAAAATAGTGAATTTGCTACCCTTTTTATTACGTTCCTCTATTGCTTCAACTACTTTGTTAATGTCATAAGGTATTTCGGGAATCAGTATAATATCTGCTCCGCCGGCCATTCCTGCGTTCAAGGTTAACCAGCCCACTTTATGTCCCATAACTTCCACGATGAATACACGTCCGTGAGATGCTGCTGTGGTATGAATACAATCAATTGCCGAAGTAGCAATGTCTACTGCACTCTGAAAACCAAATGTCATATCGGTTCCCCAAAGGTCATTATCAATTGTTTTGGGAAGTGTAACAATATTCAACCCTTCTTCTCTAAGAAGATTAGCTGTCTTATGCGTGCCGTTACCACCCAGAATTAAAAGGCAATCCAGTTTGAGTTTGTAATAATTCTGTTTCATGGCTTCCACTTTATCAAGACCATTCTCATCCGGTTCTTGAATGGTTTTAAAAGGGGTTCTGGAACTTCCCAGAATTGTACCACCTTTTGTTAATATTCCGGAAAAGTCACGTCCTTCCAACATACGGAAATTTCCATAAATTAAACCTTTATAGCCTTCCAGAAATCCATAAATTTCAACGTCCTCATTACTATTTACAAGACACTTTACCGCACCGCGCATCGCAGCATTCAATGCTTGACAATCACCACCGCTTGTTAACATACCAATTCTTCTCAAATGTGTATCCTCCTCTTTTCTGTCTCTACCGTCTGCTCGTTTTATTCTAATATGAACTCTTCAACCATCTGACTCAGCTGCTGGGCACATGCCAAATTTTCATCAACAAGTTCTGCGTTTTGGCTTGTCTTACCTACCATATCCGCTGTCTTCTCCGCAATATCCGTAACTCCCGTCGTAGCTTCTCCTATGGTAAAGTTCATGCCTTCCAATGCATCTGCAATTTGAGAAATTGATTCTGATAAAGTATTAAAGGCTGTATGAATACCATTCATACTGGTTTCAAATTGTTTAGCATCTTCACTGTACTGCTCACTGACTTTGGAAAATTCATTGTAATCTTCCAGAACGGTCTGCTCCAGGAATTTAGTGGTTTCTTCCAGGCAAGAAGACATGTTATCAACTGCCCTGTTAACCTCTCCAACAATGCCGCTAATATCTGTAATCGCTTCAGAAGTCTGATTAGCCAGATTTCCTATTTCAGTTGCAACTACAGCAAAGCCTCTTCCGGCTTCTCCTGCTCTGGCTGCTTCAATACTTGCATTCAGCGCCAATAAACTGGTCTGAGATGAAATAGCCATAATAGTATCTGTCAGTTCATTAATCTTATTAACTGCTTTGGAACCTTCTATTGCACTGTCTGATTTGGACTTCACAGAATCGTACATCTTCTTGGTCTTAAGAGTCGCTTCTTCTGTAGTGCTGCGCAAAGCAATTGCACGATTCATAACTTCATTGGACATCTCTGCTCCCTCAACAGAAAGCTTTTCAATATCCTCAGCTCCATCTCGAATCATATCCACATTACCTTGAATCGTTTCAGCTGTTGCTGATGTTTCTTGCATACCTGCTGCCAGTTCTTCAGTGGTAGCAGAATTATCGGTACACATACCATTAATCGTATTGGTAATTTTTTGTAATTCATTGACATTAGTAGTAATTTTATTGCTCGCTTGATCAATATTGGCAACCATCGCACGAAGCTTGCCTCTCATACCTCTGATTGCACGTGCCATTTCGCCTGTTTCATCAGAACGTTTACACATTGCATCACTGTCAGGATTATGTTTATAATCAAAATTACCTGTGTTAACAATAATCGTCTTAAGTTTCTTTAAGGGATTTGTTATCCTTAATGAAATAATTGCGCTGAATATTGCGCAAATAATTACAATTACAAAATTAGCAATTATGGCCTTCTTCCTCATTGCATCAATTGGTGCCATAACCACATCTTCATCAGCTGTTACAACCAAAATTTCAGTTTTATCCGTAATGGCATACCCGGCATATTTTACTTTTCCTTTAAAAACATAGGATACCACATCATCCTTAGGAATCGTCCCAGCTTCAATCTGCTTCACAATCCCTGCAACAACTTCATTCTCTACCGGCTGTCCGATTTTCTCCGGTGTTGGATGATACAGCATAGTTCCATTAGAACTAACCAAATAAGCATAGGAAGATTCAATACCCTCAACCCTGACTTTAGACAAGTATTTCTCATAAACCACTGCCGGATCCACTTCATCGCCTGCTTCAATATCCAAAATATTACTATTGGTTTCTGCCACGTCCAGCATATAGTTCTTAACGGTACCTTCCAGCGTTGTTCTGCACTTAGGAAGTGTATACATCAAGCTCATAGTCACTCCTATGATACATGAAATCATACATGTTACAATAATCTTAGTATTGATGGAGTTAATCCACTTTATTCCTCTCTTTTTCTCTTCGTTCATCTTAAGCCCTCTCCCGTGATTTGAATGTATTTTCGCTACCTTATTTTCCCCACTTACGCAATCAGTGAATATCACTGAAAACATAGTTCCATTTTACTATGTTTTCCATATCGAGTCAACAAATACCACCATCGAAACCTACGATAAAATTGCTTTGAAAAGGCTCAAAAGAACAGATTGACTTGTGAAATGTTAACCCTTATAATAAATTAGTTGTAAGGAGACGTATCGAAGCGGTCATAACGGGGCGCACTCGAAATGCGTTAGCCCTCCGGGGCACGAGGGTTCGAATCCCTCCGTCTCCGCTAAAAAGCCGAAGCCAATGCTGAGGCTTTTTTGTATTGCGGAGACGGGTCGGCTCACGCTAAAAAAGCACCGAAATCCGATGCTTTTCCACTAATTCCTATCATTATATCCAGTCAGAATATTTAATTTTTAAGCCTGTATTCTCTATTTCGATTACCGCCTTCTGTTACCACAATCTCATTATCAATGAGTTCATTTAGATAATCTCGGGTTCTTGATGGCTTTAAACCGATTTTTTCAATCGGCAATAATAAAGTAATACGTTCTGGTTTGTAGTGTTCCTCAATAACGGGCAATTTCCATCCCTGCTTATCCCAAATACGGTAAATATTCGGTATTCCACTTCCTGCGCGTTCTCCAATATCAATAAGATTAAACATTTTAAAAATAGTATTATTGCGCGGATCGGATACCCCGCCACTTTTTGCCGCTTCAATTTCAATTCTAAAATTTCCCGGATTTGATAATGTTACTATATTTCGTTTCTTAATGATAACCAAGCCCTGTCTACCATAATAATCTGCATTCACAAGACAGTTAGCCAGTGCCTGGTCGAACCCGTTTCAGAAATGTTATATTTAATTAATATTGGCATGAAACTGAGCTAAAATCCAGCAAGTGACTAAATGCCTGTAAGGAAGTGATTAGTAGGTTGCTTGAAAATCCTACTAAAACTATCAAGCAAAAAACTTAGTAGGTAGCTTTTTCTTCAATTTACCTACGAGAAGCCAACAAGGAAGCTATTAGTAGGTTACATTTAGGCCGATTAAACCTATAAAAAGCCAGTAAGGAAGCCATTTGTAGGTCGGCGGCACAGAATTTTGTGGACGAAATTCAACTATTCACGCATTTTAGTAGGAAAACGGTCTTCTAAATCGGTAGGCTAAATGCCACAATTGACACTTTTAGTCCCCAAAGTAGAAATTACCGGATTTGTCTTACGATATCAACGCCTACCTTGAAATGATTCAGGTTTCGGATAAGCCCCGAGTGATTAATATAAATACCAACTAATAATTCAATTTCTGTCCAATCAGCAATTTGTTGGGATTGTCTAAATCATTTTCTTCTATTAAATGATTTCTGGTTTTGCCTAGTTTCTGTGCAATTTCTGAAAGAGTATCACCCTTTTGTACTGTATAGACTCCGCTTGTACCAACTGACAGTTTGTTACCCTTTGGTGCTGCTCCTGCCATGTCAGTATAAATCAATGAGAATGCATATCCTTCTATATCCAGTGTAGTGGTAATGGTTTCATCACTGAAATCTTCATCAGTAAAGATTTTTGTATTCCCGTTTTTATCAATGCCGATTAAGGCAAAGGTTCTGCCTGGCTTCTGCCACTTCGTTGGAATATTTAATACAAACTTACCTGTCTTCTTGACAGAAGTTGGTTTAAAGAAACCATTGTCTCTTAAGAGCAGATTAAAAGAAAAAGCTTCGCTGTAACCTTTCGAGGTTGCTGCTTTAAATGCTGCCACACCAAAGGGGCCCTGATGTTCAATCAGGCACTGGCTTCCTATCTGATTTTCTTCATAGTACCAGACAAGAGGATTTACATAGACTTCTTCGGGACTGCTGGAGGACTGCTGTTCTTCTCCTGATGATTCATTTTGAGAAGAATCACTTTTCTTTTCAAACTCGGCTGTATAGGTTGCATTCGCTGTAATATTTGAAATGAAATAACTTAATGAGGTACTGACCTGACTGCCATTCAATGTCCATTGGACAAATCTGTATCCACTGCTTGGACTTGCTGTCAGAGTTACACTGCCGCCATCTGCCACCTGTCCGCCACCGGAGGCTGTTCCGCCATTGGTCGGTGATGCAACAGTTGTGATGGTATGATAAGTAACCGGAACGTCGGTTACGGTTACAGTTGCTTGCTCCGCTCTCAGATGTAAAGAGCACAGAGGAAAGCTTCAAATTGAAAGCGGGACGGGCAGAGCCGTGGTAGTATTCATCAGCGCCTATATCAACAGGAGAAGCAACATAACCATCTGAGTCTACGCCCGCGGCACATTTTTCGTAAGTGCCCGGGGAACGAAGCCACCAAAAAGTCCTTTGAGCAGATGCGGTAATAGTCCACAGGCTGGCATTTAAATTCTGCGCCTCCCTTGTTGACAATGGCCACATCACGGCGTCTGCTACTTTACTTCCTGTAATGCCATCGCAATATCCATCATGACCCTCGCCATTAACATGATCTTCTTGATTGTAGCCACATATTGCAAGTGTTCTGGCAGAAACTGCCTCTTTTTCTATTGTGGCCAACCCGCCTGCTATAATTTCTATTTTATCCTTTAAGGTACTGCCACTATATTGATTGCTTGAACCACCGGCCAAAAACTGCACTTTGTTTATTACCCGGTCAGCTGCCAACAAGGTTGCCTTCCCACTATTTGACGAAGATGCCACTCCTGTTCCGTTATAACCTATCACTCGCCATGGCATTGAAGTTCCCTTTAATGTTTCCTCGACACCCTCTACCTCCGGATACTTCCCATAGTATACTGTAGCCGCATTTGCTGTATTCACAGTATCTCCACTTATTCCTGCAATACTGTTGTCAGTTAGTCTTAGATTCACATTTCTTGTTTCAGCTGGTGCTGCCTGTACCTCCATAGTTGTTATTGGTGACAGTGTCAGTCCTCCCACCACCATTGCTGCGGTTATCATACAGCTTATCCATTTCTTTGCAATTTTTTTCATTTGTCATTCCTCCCGTTATACCTTTGCAAAGTTTTTCCTGTTTCTGCCAATTAGTACCCAAAAATTAAAAAACTCTCACTAAAAAATAAAAAATTTAGTAAAAGTTTTTATTAGAAATATTTTGAACTTATTACATCAACCGAGTGACTACGCGCGTATTGTTTTCAAAATCTATACATTAAAATCAATTTAATTCTTTATTAATAATCGGAATCAATCTCTTAGCAAGCACAATTCCCAGAATGTTCGTTACAATATCTCCAGGAATCACAGGAATAAAGCAATACATCAACAGCTGCCATAATCCAAGTGTTTTATCCAAATACAAGGTTGAAATCAAGTAAAAGTACACCATACCAAATGCATAGATAATTGCAAGTCCGATAAAGCTGGCTGCAAAAAGTCTTTTGTAGCTAGGGTTGGGTACCTGATGAGCAATTGTACCTGTTACAAATGCACCGACTGCAAAGCCGATAATATACCCGAAGCTGGGCTGAAGTACATAGGCAATGCCACCTCCCTGTGTGAAAACAGGAACTCCCAGTAAACCAAGCAGAATATAAACAACCACAGAGATAAAACCTCTTTTTCCACCAAGCAAAAGTCCCGCCAGTGTTGTAAACATGACCTGCAACGTAATAGGCAGCATGGGAATTGGAATCTTAATAAACGTACCTGCTATAATTAATACGACGAACATCGCACATAATACCATATCTTTTGTTTTAAAATTTTTCATAAAATATAATTACCTTCCTATAATGTCCAGCCCCAAATCATTGATTTTTCAGGCTTTGTTTTAAATAGTTACCTCTTTTTTCACTTTCCTAAATGTTGATTCAAAATCTAATACTGATTTCTCCTGAAGAAAGTGTCTCTTCTGTTCCATCTTCATATCTTACATGCAGTCGACATTCCTCATCCACGCTTAACACCTGAGCCTGTCTGGAATCATTGCCGGATAATACATTGACCTGTCTTCCAATGGCCAAACTTCTTTTTTGATATTCCTTTACATACTCTGATTGCTCCATATTTGAATAGTATTTCATAAAGCTGTTCATTACTTCAGCTGCCAATTTGTTTTTGGCATCAGCTTTGGGGGCATCTAAAACAGCTCCAGCAATTGTTTCCAGTTCTCCAAAACCGCCTTCCGGCCGATATACATTAATTCCTATTCCTAGAATGGCATATTCCAACAGGCCATTTTCCATTCCTAAAGAAGCTTCTGTCAAAATACCACAAACCTTTTTTCCTCGGACAAAGACATCATTGACCCACTTAATCTGTGCCTTTTCATCAGAAACGGCTTCAATAGCTTCGCAAACTGCCACAGCAGCAATAGTAGTGATGCAAACTGCCTGTTCTGCTCTGATATTCTGGGGGCGAAGCAAAATACTCATATAAATTCCTGTTCCCGCAGGTGCAAAGAAACTGCGTCCACGCCGTCCGCGTCCCTGGGTTTGCTCATTGGCAATAACGGTATAGCCTTCGGTTGCACCTTCCATAGCCTTTTCTCGAACATTCGCATTTGTTGAAGTAGTAACAGGAAGTACAACAATTTCTGGGGAAAAGTCTATTTTGACATTGGAAACCATTTTTCCTGCCTCGTTCAAATTCAAATACTTCTGAATTCCCTGAGGAGATAAAATATCCGTCTGCTCTGACAGGGAGTAACCTTTATTGGTAACAGCTGTGATGGCGTAGCCTTCTCCCTGTAGCGCTTTCACGTTTTTCCATACGGCCGTTCTGGAAATGCCAAGTGTCTGCGCGATTTCTTCTCCCGAGAAATAAGTCCCTTTATTCGTTTCAAACAATTCTAACAATTTTTCCTTTGTTGCCATTTGTTCTCCACACCTTCCTGTTTTCTAATGTCTATCGACATTATTTCCTGATTTGCATGCAAATCATGTGCCTCCGGCGGATGCGCACTAAAACTGCACAGGTATAATGTCTATCGACATTATACCATGCAAAACCCTATTGTCAACCCCTTATTCAGAGTTGGTTAACAATAGGGTTTTTTATTAGTTATTTACACTTTTGCACTACCTTCAAAAACCAGTCATACATATCTTTATCTCCTAGAGACTGCATTTTCTCCCGATCCACAATTACATTTTCACCTTCTATATGGCAAATGCTAAATAGGGGTTCAGAATTCAAATCTGCAATACTACTAAAAGTCTTCCACTCTTCCAGCGACACACTACCCTTATCCACAATTTTCTGCAGATTTTCATAAGCGCCCTTATGCATGAGGTTTAGGCCATTATTAAGACCAATTTCCCGGCATAGCTTTTGATCAATTTGATGCCAAAGATTATCTATAGCTGCCTGTCTCCTCTTCAAACTTGCAACACTCATGTCACCTGTGTCAAAGATTTTCTTTAGTAATTCTTCGTAATTGTCCGGTGTCCACTGGAGTGTTTTGCTCATATGAATCAGCCATTTCTCGTGAGGAACATATTCCTTATTTGCAATAAACAGCGCTGATATTAAGGGTTCTATAGCGTTGTTCAGGCAATAATGTCCCTGCAAAGCATCTTCTCTGCGAATCCAAATATCTCCTGCCAAACGGTAACTCCACCAGGCGCCAAAAAGAAATCCTCCGGCTGTATCCACATCTGTTTTTTGTTTTAGTTTCTCTGTAAATAAATGCTGTAGTTCTCCGGCAGGGTCATACATGATTTTAGCATAGGACAAATCCCAAAGTGCCACTCCCTCATACTCTTTAGACAATTCTTCCTCATAATTCAGCAGCTTAATATCATATAGCTGTCCATCAATTTTCGTGATTTCCAGTGCACATGGTGTCTGTTTCTCCTGATAGTTTTTAAATGCATTTTCATGCACAAAAATCACCACATCAATTTCTGATAATTCATCTGCATAGCCTCTGGACATTCCGCCGTCCAGCATAATACCGGCTACCTGCTCAAATGAGCCAAATAATTCCATGTGTTCACTTAAATCTAACATCAATTTCTCCAGACACCCAGATTTTTTAATACTTACATAAGGTCTTGTTGTTTTCATTATTTTCTCCTTCTGCCGCTTTGCGGCTTTCAAATATTTTTAATGACTTGCATCAAGTCATCTTGCATCATTTTCTATATGAAAAATGAAATCAACACTTTCCTCTTACTAGATTCTTAGCTAACAAAAAAAGCTGTGGATTTCTCCACAGCTTCATAATTTCATAACAATGAAATA
>CAZNAP010000052.1:0-15178 GCA_964571145.1 uncultured Lachnospiraceae bacterium
TATAATTTTTGGCAAGTTGCATTTTGTATATCCGTGTCGTATAATAACTAAATATGTCTGAACATATGTGAACAGACTTTATAATAGGAAAGAATTGAAAGGCGGTAAATTATGAACGCTCAACAAACTGCCGTGCAGACTGGCACAGACAGGCAATTGAACAAACTCTATATGCTTGGTATCGACATTGGCTCCACCACTGTCAAAATTGCCATTCTGGACGATGCTCATAATCTTCTGTTTTCTGATTACAAACGGCATTTTGCCAATATTAGGGAAACTCTTTTTAGCTTATTACAGGATGCTCAAAATAAGCTTGGAAACATACAGCTTCACCCCATGATTACCGGTTCGGGTGGATTAACCCTGGCCAATCATCTTAAAGTTCCATTTGTACAGGAAGTTATTTCCGTTGCCACAGCCCTAAAAGAGTTGGCACCTCAAACAGATGTTGCCATTGAACTTGGTGGCGAGGATGCTAAAATTATTTATTTTGAAGGCGGTAGCGTAGAACAGCGTATGAACGGCATTTGTGCTGGCGGTACCGGTTCTTTCGTTGACCAAATGGCCTCACTGATTCAAACCGATGCCAGCGGATTAAACGAATATGCCAAAGACTATCACTCACTCTATGCCATCGCAGCAAGATGTGGTGTATTTGCCAAATCCGATATTCAACCCTTAATTAATGAAGGAGCTACCAAAGAAGATTTGTCAGCTTCTATTTTTCAGGCCGTTGTGAATCAAACAATCAGTGGACTAGCTTGTGGCAAGCCCATCCGCGGACATGTTGCCTTCCTAGGCGGTCCTCTGCACTTTCTGTCTGAGTTAAAAGCTGCTTTTATTCGCACCTTGAAATTAGATGAAGAACATACAATTGAGCTGGAACATTCACACCTTTTTGCTGCCATTGGATCCGCCATGAATTGCAAAGAGGAAGTAGCCTATTCCATGGAAGAAATGGTGCAAAAACTTTCCGGTGATATTAAAATGGAGTTTGAAGTAGCACGTATGGAGCCTCTTTTTGCCAATCAAGATGATTATGATTCTTTCAAGCTGCGTCACTCTAAGCACCACATCCATACTGCAGAACTTGCGTCCTATCAGGGCAATTGCTTTTTAGGTATTGATGCAGGTAGTACCACAACCAAAGTGGCGCTCGTTTCCGAAAAAGGCGATTTACTCTATTCCTTCTACAGCAACAATGACGGTAGTCCGTTAAAGACTGCAATCCGTTCTATTAAAGAAATATACTCGCTGCTTCCTGCAGGTGCTAAAATTGTCCGTTCCTGTTCTACCGGTTATGGTGAAGCACTTCAGAAAGCTGCCTTTCTGTTGGATGACGGAGAAGTTGAAACTGTAGCTCACTATTACGCTGCCGCTTTCTTTAATCCGGAGGTGGATTGTATCTTGGATATCGGCGGGCAGGATATGAAATGTATTAAAATCAAGAATCACACCGTAGACAGCGTGCAATTGAATGAAGCCTGTTCCTCTGGCTGTGGCTCCTTTATAGAAACTTTTGCAAAATCTCTTAATTACAGTGTAGAGGATTTCGCACAAACAGCCCTTTTTGCACCTCACCCAATTGATTTAGGAACACGTTGTACTGTATTCATGAATTCCAAGGTGAAACAAGCCCAAAAAGAAGGTGCTACTGTTTCAGATATTTCCGCTGGACTGGCTTATTCTGTTATTAAAAATGCGTTGTTTAAGGTTATTAAAGTTTCCGATGCCTCTTCTCTCGGCAAAAACATTGTGGTTCAAGGCGGTACCTTCTATAACGATGCCGTCCTTCGCAGTTTTGAGAAAATAGCTGACTGTGAAGCAATCCGTCCTGATATTGCAGGTATTATGGGTGCTTTCGGTGCTGCGCTGATTGCGCGTGAGCGCTATACGCAAGGCTATGAAACCAGTATGCTTTCTTTTGAAAAGATTGAAGCGTTGCAATTTGAAACCAGCATGGCAAAGTGTAAAGGCTGTACCAACAGCTGCCGACTTACCATTAACAAATTCACCGGCGGACGTCAGTATATATCCGGTAACCGTTGTGAACGCGGTATTGGTAAACAAAAAAACGAAAATGGAATTCCGAATTTATTTGACTATAAATTAAAGCGTATTTTTGATTATGAACCTCTGGCTGCCGATGAAGCACCAAGAGGTACCGTTGGTATACCCCGCGTCCTTAATATGTATGAGAACTATCCGTTTTGGGCTGTGTTCTTCACCAAATTAGGCTATCGGGTTGTTTTATCTCCGATTTCCAATCGTAAAATTTATGAACTTGGTATTGAATCAATCCCCAGCGAATCCGAATGCTACCCTGCCAAACTGGCACATGGTCATGTGAGCTGGCTGATTAATCAAAAAGTAGACTTTATCTTTTATCCTGCGCTCTTTTATGAACGCAAGGAATTTGATGATGCCAACAATCACTATAATTGTCCTATTGTAACTTCCTATTCCGAAAACATTAAAAATAATGTAGAAGAAATCGGACATGGGGACGTTATCATGCGAAATCCGTTTATGTCTTTCCGTGATTTAAAAACAATTACAGAAGCATTATCTGCGGAATTCTCCGAATTACCCGTGGAAGAAGTTATGGAAGCAGCTCACCTGGCATGGGATGAACTTGCAAAAGCGCGCAAAGATATGCAGGATAAGGGAGAAGAAGTCCTCAAATACTTAGAGGAAACTGGCCGACGTGGCATTGTACTAGCCGGCCGTCCATATCACATAGATCCCGAAATTAATCACGGTATTCCGGAACTCATTACATCTTATGACATTGCCGTTTTAACAGAGGATTCAGTTTCTCATCTTGCCATGCCTGAGCGGCCTTTAATCGTATCCGACCAGTGGATGTATCATTCCAGACTGTATTCCGCTGCCAGCTACGTTAAAACCGTTGATAACCTGGATTTAATTCAGCTCAATTCCTTCGGTTGTGGACTGGATGCTGTTACTACTGACCAGGTAAATGATATTTTATCCGGCTCTGATAAAATCTACACCTGCTTAAAAATTGACGAAGTAAATAACCTTGGCGCTGCAAGAATTCGTATTCGCTCGCTCCTCTCCGCCATTCAAGTAAAAGAGAAACAAAATGCGAAGCGAACAGTTCATTCTTCCGCTTATCAAAGAGTTGTCTTTACAGAAGAAATGCGTCAGGAATATACCATTTTATGTCCGCAGCTTTCTCCTATTCATTTGGATGTACTGCAAAGCGCTTTTAATGCCTGTGGCTACCGTGTGGAAGTACTCTCCAATGACAATCGTCATGCCGTAGATATTGGATTGAAATATGTAAATAATGATGCCTGCTATCCTTCTCTTATGGTAGTCGGACAATTTATGGAAGCTTTGCTTTCCGGCAAATACGATTTAAATAAAGTAGCTCTGATTATTACGCAAACCGGTGGTGGATGCCGTGCAACCAACTATGTAAGCTTTATCCGCCGTGCGCTTGAGAAGGCCGGCATGCCTCAGATTCCCGTCATCTCCCTGAATCTTGGTGGTCTGGAAACCAATCCAGGTTTCCATGTCAATATCAATATGCTTGTACGCGCTGCTTATTCTGCCGTATTCGGTGACATTTTCATGCGTTGTGTTTATCGTATGCGTCCTTATGAGTTAGAAGCAGGAAGTGTAGAGACTGTACACCAGAAATGGCTGAAGAAATGTCAGGATTTTGTATCTGCCAAGCACATGAATTTCTTTACCTTCCGAAAAATGTGCCGTCAGATTATCGAAGATTTCGACTCTATTCCGATTACCACCAAGCAAAAACCCAAGGTTGGTATTGTAGGAGAAATACTTGTCAAATATGCACCTGCCGCCAATAACTATCTGGTGGAATTATTAGAGGCCGAAGGTGCTGAAGCAGTGGTCCCTGACCTATTGGATTTCATGCTCTACTGTTTCTATAATCAAATTTATAAAGCCGACCACCTTGGCATGAGCAAACGTACCGCTGTTACTGCCCGTCTTGGCATCGATGCATTGGAATTCTTACGTGGCAGTGCAACTAAAGCCTTTACGAAAAGTAAACATTTCACACCACCTACCAGCATTTATCAAACCGTTGAATATGCCAAAGACATTGTTTCTATCGGCAATCAAACCGGTGAGGGTTGGTTCCTTACTGGCGAAATGGTTGAGCTGATTCACAGTGGTGTAAATAACATTGTCTGCACGCAGCCTTTTGCCTGTCTGCCTAATCATGTAGTAGGCAAAGGAGTTATTAAAGAGCTTCGTCGACATTACCCCTTAAGTAATGTGGTAGCCATTGACTATGACCCCGGTGCCAGTGAAGTTAATCAATTAAATCGTATTAAGTTAATGCTCTCCACTGCCCAGAAAAATTTGCAAAATCAGCAGGATAAACAAACTGCCGAAAAAGGAGTTTCATAAAAATGATTAAATCAGAAGTGAACGAAATTAAACGACTTTACACACCCAGCAACTGCTCTATTACCCGCATTTGTGGCTGTTATGTGGACGGTGAAAAAAATAAGAAGACTGAGTTAAAAGAAGCCTTCCTTTCTCTTCCAGAAGAAGAAATTTTCAAGTATTTTGAATTACTGCGCAAAACACTTTCCGGTACCCTTGGTAAGAACTTATTGAATCTGGATATTCCGATTGCCCGCGAGCAAGAAGGGGAAACACAGGAATTCTTGCTTCGTCTGCATAATTCTAAGTTAAAAGATGATGCGCTGTTGGAAGAGTTTTATGACCGTATTATTGGCTCCTATGATTTTGTTGGTAATTATTTGATTTTAGTCATTCACGATACCTATGATGTCCCCGGCAAAGCTTCCGACGGAATTACAATGGATGATGCTTCTGACTCGGTATTTGAATATATTCTCTGTTGTATCTGCCCGGTTAATTTATCTAAGCCCGGCCTCAGCTATATAGCAGAAACAAATGAATTCCACAACCGCGTAAGAGACTGGGTTGTTGAAATGCCGGAAACTGGTTTTCTGTTTCCCTCCTTTAATGATCGTTGTGCTGATATTCACAATACCCTTTACTACTCCAAAGATACAGAGGAACTACACCCTGAATTTGTAGAAGGTATTCTTGGTTGTACTCTGCCGCTTACTGCCGGTAGCCAAAAGGAAACTTTCCAGGCTCTAATTGAAGAAACCTTAGGTGAAGATGTGGATTATGAAGTTGTTAAAAATATCCATGAAAATCTTGCCGAAATGATAGAAGAACACAAAGAAATACCCGAACCACTTGTCCTTGATAAAAAGCAAGTGAAAAATTTATTTGAAAAGAGCGGTGTCAATGAAGATAAACTAACTGACTTTGAGCAACTCTATGATGCTGCCGCGGGAGAAGACACCGCGTTATTCGTTAATAATGTAGCCAATACGCGTACCTTTGAAGTGAAAACACCTGATGTAGTAATAAAGGTCAACCCGGAACGGGCTGACCTGGTAAATACTCTCTTATTAGAAGGACGTCGCTGTCTTGTAATCGAAATCAATGATCATGTGGAAGTAAACGGTATCACGATTCGTAAGGAAAAATAATACATATCGAGTGACTACTTCGAAAACAAATCCCTGTACCACTGGAGTGTTTGAATGTAAGCATCATATACTGCATTCATATCAATCTCTTTTATAATCATCAGTCTGGATACTTCCTGCCAGTTTGCGCATTCATATTGTGACATAAACTCCAGTACAGGTGCCAGTTTTCCTTGTTGGTCAATTAATGCTTCACTGATTTCTTTGGAAACCTTCACCATTTTAAGTGCTTCTTCCATTGGTCTATTTAAAATCAAATCAATAACGGAAAACAATCCCATTAAGAACAGCTCTGATTCCTGCATCTTCAAATCAAATGCACCTGCCAGATTTTCTGCAAACTTCGCGCGAAGCAATGATAATCTGGTAATTTCATTTGGCTTATCTGCATATAATTCATTGGTAACTGCTGTATTAATCCACTTCTTTAACTCTCGCTGTCCCAACATAGCAGCTGCATGACGAATAGAAGTGATTTCTGAATTAACCGACATGCGATTAACCATCTTTAACAAGGAAATAACCAGTGCTGTGTCTCGTCCGATAATATCTGCTGCTTTTGTCAAATCAAATTCTACATTATTTACCATATTCAGTAATTCGATATAGTTGACTTTCAAAGGTGCAACTTCTGTCTCACCCTTTGTTACTGGCATACGATAGAAATCACCTTCATATAATTGATAGCCGCCTTCCTTCTTCAATTCTTCGAAAATTTCCTGCGACTCAATATTTCCTGCGCAAAGCTTGATATTGGGATAAAGCTTTGTAAAGTATATTCTAGCCATGGTAATATTTATTTTCTTATGATCCAAAAGAATATAATCCATCAACAATAAAATTTCACGATAATCCTCAAAGCTTGACACTGCCAGTTTGCGTATTGCTAACTTATAGCCTGTCTTTTTCAATTCTTTTAACCGATTAATATACATTTCATTGGGCAAGACTGTATTGTCTATAAGTAATACAATTCGTTTATAAGGTGCTTTACAAGCTTCTTTAATATCCGTAAAAATAGAAATATTATTCACAGGAACAAAGACTTCCTTATCGCTGGAAATCGTTTCTATTCCCATACTTTCGATTACTTCCAGACCGGGTATCTGACCGGCTCCGTCATTCTGTCCCGTTCCCTGAAAACTGGGTTGTAACAGGAAGTTTTTTTTCTGCGTAAATAATGAATATGCCTTTACGCTCATTTCTTCGTCAAATAATGGTATTAGTGTAACCAGCATAACTTATCTCCTTTGAAATGTTTGATTTAATACGTTCGCTAATATTTCGGGTTCTATGGGTTTGGACACATGATCATTCATCCCTGCTGACAGTGTTTTCGCAATATCCTCATGAAAGGCATCTGCTGTCAAAGCAATAATTCCGATTGTCTTCGCATCAGGATGTGTAGACCGACGAATCGCTTTAGTAGCTTCCAAACCATTCATTTTTGGCATCTGTATATCCATCAATATGGCATCATAATAACCCTGAGAAGAATTCTGAAATTGTTCCAACGCTTCTTGTCCGTCACATGCACATTTACATACAACACTATACTTCCTCAAAATACCCGCTACCACTGCTCTGTTCATCTCATTATCTTCAGCAACTAATACTCGTTTTCCCTCAAAATTAAATTTTGTCTCCTGAATTTCATTTTTCACCAGTTTGCCGCCGGAATATTTGATTAGCAAATCAAACAGCGATGACTGAAACAAGGGTTTAGATATAAACAGATTTGCACCGGCTTCCTTTGCTTTCTCATCCACCTGATCATAATTATAGGCCGAAACTACAATCACAATCACATCCTCGCCAAACTGTTCTCTAATCTGTTTGGTAACTTCCAATCCATTCATTTCAGGCATTTTCCAATCAATGAGACAGAGATTGTATGGATCACCCGATGCAATACCACGTTTCAGTTCCGCTAAAGCTTTCGTTCCCCTCTCAACGCCGGTATGTCTCACACCCATTCGTGTTAAAATGGACGAAATATACTTACGATCATAGAGTTCATCATCAATTAGTAAGAGCCTTAAATCAGCCCCTCTTTCTATCTTCGGGCTATTGTTTGTATCAGCACTTTGTATAAACGGCAAATCTACAATAAAAGTTGTTCCTTGACCCTTTTTGCTTTCTACGCGAATTGCACCGCTCATCATATGAACCAGATTGTTCACAATGGATAAGCCAAGTCCGCTTCCTCCATACTTCTGAGTTGTTCCAAAGCTCTCCTGCTCAAACGGCTTAAAAATTCGCTCCAGCATATTCTCTGACATGCCACAGCCGCTATCCGTCACCTCAAATCGAAGAAATACTATGTTATCCTGTGCATCATATTTACTGATTCGTAGGGATACCTGTCCTTCCTCAGTAAACTTCACGGCGTTATTCAATAAATTATTTAAGATACGATTCAGCCGTAAGGAATCTCCAATAAGCCATTCATCTAACGGTGTTAATAATTCTGTGGCATAATTCAGCCCCTTTTTATGTCACTGTGCAACGTAAATATTGGTTAGGTTATGGATTAATTCCTCGAAGTTAAAAGGTTCACTGGCCAGCTTCATTTTACCCGCTTCTATTGCTGACATATCCAACACATCATTGATAATAGACAGAAGCTGTTTGGCTGCTATATCTGCATTTTGTAAGCAAACTTGCATTTCCTGCGCATCGGCATCTCTGGCAAGTTCCATAAAGCCGATTATGGCATTTAAAGGCGTTCGCATTTCATGGGACATATGTGACAAAAACTCACTTTTAGCTATCCCTGCAGTTTCTGCCACTGCCAAAGCATCTTTTAATAACTCTCCACGGCGCTTCTCTTCCTTCAGCTGCTCCAATTCCCTTTTTCTTTTCTTTTCCATCAATGCAATAACAAACATCATGGCAATAATCGCAAGTAATAAAATCACAATTCCCATAAAAGCCAATGGTTTTTGATAAAGAAATCCAATCAAGGAAAAAGGCTGTTCTTGATTTGCAATGTATTGAAAATCAATTTCTGCAATCTCTTCTGTAGAGATACTTGCAACAGATTTATTCAGTATTGCATAAAGACGATGATCCAATTTATCATTTACAGCCATGGAAAAAGTGGTATCAAAACCAAACAAATCTTCTACTGCAAGTCTGCCTGTCACATCCCTTTGCACTGCCTGTTCCGCACATCTTCGATATAAGAAGGCAATATCGTGTTTCCCTTTCAGAATGGCATCAATAACTTCTTCAGTGGAATCATAATAGGTAACCTGTTCGTAGTTTTCTGCAAAAAAATTCTGGTTAATTGTTGCAATATTAGATTCACGCAACAAGGCTACGGTCTTGAAACTCGTATGCCCCTTCTTGTATAATTTTGATATTGTCACATCGATATAGGGGTCTGTTAGTCGATATCCGAGTTTATCAGCTTGTTGGAATCCATAACCGGCATCCAGACAAATATCTATATTGCCGGATCTGAGCATTTCCGTATACTCTGCTCGATTATTGACCTCTACCAGTTCAATATTTAGACCACTCCTACGAATAATTTCTCCTGTCACATCTAACATAATACCCTTCGATACTCCGTCTTCCTTTAAAGACAACGGAGAACGATCCGGATTCACAATCGCTGTTAGCGGCGCATCTTTCACTTCTTCTATATAATTTCTTTCTGCAATTGTAAAGGAAATCTCATCCCCGCTAATCGGTGTATAATAAGCATCCATCAATTTGCTTCGCAGACCGGGTTCATTATTATCCATCTCATTGATGGCATTATTAATTTCTTCCAGTAAATCTGTATTTCCCTTCTGTACCATAATATAAAATGACGAAGAAGCAAACTGTGCCAATATCCATTCATCTTCAATATGCCTTAAATTACTGGTCACTATCGCGTCTATTTGCTTGGTCTCTTTCAATGCTACAACCAAGTCTTCAGTATTATTATAATAAATCGGACTGTAGGAAAAGCCGTTTTTTCCGCAAATTCAGCGAAGTCTTCATTTCGACTGCTTCCATTTAATAAACCCACTCTGATTCCATTCCAATTGGTGTAATCTTCATGTACATAATCAGTATTACCTGCTCTGACTGTAAGAATTGCAGCGGAAGTGCCAATTGCTTTGTCCGAGAAATCAAATCGCTGCAGTCGTTCTTCTGTCTTCTGCGCACTGGTTAAAAGGTCAATTTCCCCCTTTTCCAACATGTCCTGCATTTCGTTCCAACTTTTGTCGTAACCAACAAACTCATATTTCCAATTTGTATAACCTACCAGATGTTGAAGCAACTCATATCCGTATCCTGAATAACCGCCATCTTCATTTATCGGATGGTAACCGTTAAACTTAAAAAATCCGACTTTAATTTCCTCTAACTGCTGTTCCTTAATAGACGATGCGTCCTGTCCCTCCTTAGCATAGGTGCTGCCGGAAGTCAAAATAACAAAAAGCAGGGTACAAAAAAAGCTTTTTAACAAAAGTAACTTTGTATTCCGCTTATTTTTCATACCCTGCCCCCAATCTGTTAACCACTATACTTCGCTTACTATAAAAAGCCGTTTTCTTCTTTGTAAATTAGTTCACTCATTGTCTTAAATAGTTTCTGGTTATCAATGGGCTTAATCTGATAGCTATTCATTCCTGCTTTTCTGGCATTCTCCATATCTTCCGGGAATCCGTTAGCCGATACTCCGATAATCGGAATCGTAGAAGCATCTATTTTATCTGAGGAACGAATCATCATAGTTGCCTGAATTCCATCTACCTCCGGCATTCTAATATCCATCAAGATACAGTCATACGTTTTCTCCGGTGCTTCCAGGAACATCTGCAACGCTTCTGCCCCGCCTTCTGCTTCTTCAAAAGTCATACCTTCATGTGCCAGTAAGGAGCCTAAAATTTTACGGTTCATTTCATTGTCATCCACCACCAAGGCTTTATGTCCTGTTAATTGATAATCCGGTAAATCCTTGATTGAATTCGCCTTAATTGGTGTACCGTCCGCTTTGACCTGCTGTTCCAATAACACATGAACTGTAAAAGTAGTACCTTTTCCCACTTCGCTCTTCACATGTACATCACCATTCATTAAATTAATCAGATTATGAGCAATGGACAAGCCAAGTCCCATGCTGGTTGTTTCATTACTGTCTGTACGGCTTTCACGTGTAAACGGTTTAAACATTTCCGGTATAAATGCCTCGCTGATACCGATACCTGTATCTGCAATTACGAAACATACAGACGACTTATTTCCCACTACTGCTGTTTCTGAAATCTGTAATGAAACACGTCCACCGGATGGGGTATATTTCATTGCATTGGACAAGAAATTAATCAATATCTGTTGCAGTCTAGATTTGCTTCCAAGGTAATTAACCGCAAAATCATCTGCATAAATAACCTTAAATTGTAGGCCGGCTGCTGTCATACCGGGTTGTACAATCTCCACTACCTTATCCACTGCATCGCGTAACGAAAACGGTTCAATAGCAGTTTCTACTTCAAACTGATCCATTTTAGTCATTTCAGAAATATCCGCCACAATAGCATTCATGTATTTTAATGTATCGGACATCTTGTTCAAACTGATTGCCAATTCTTCCGGATTATGAATTTCTGCTTTTGCCAGTTCTGTCAAACCGGTCAGTTCACTCATAGGAGAGCGTATTTCATGGGCTATCTTCTTCAGGAAATCACTCTTGGCTTCGCTTGCCTGTTGTGCCATAGTTAAGCGCTGTTCTGTATTCTGCAGCTTCGCTTGCTCTTGTTTCTGTGTCGTTACATCAACCAGTGTAATAACACAGCCTAAAATTTTATTTTCCATGGTACGATAAGGTGCCACACGCATAAAAAATACTTTATTTCTGCCTGTTATGTGATGTAAGATAAATAAAGTTCTTCGTTATCACAAAACCTTGCCATTGCTCCATCAATATCTGTTTCACATTTTAGTAACGCTTTCCTCAATTGCGCATCCATGCAGTTGCCTCCCCTTATTATGTTAGATTTTATTTTGTCTGTTTTTGCAAACAACACTCTAATGCATATTCTACCATTTTTCTACAAAATTTTCAATATTTATTAACAATAATCAGCTATTTGTATTAACAATTTGCCATTCTTAAGTTAATTCATCAGCATTGTCTGAATTCAGTGTTATTTCATTGGTTTTCAATATATTGTCCTGCCTGCACCTTCCACATTTGTGCATATTTTCCGTTTTGTTTTAACAATTTATCATGAGTTCCCTGCTCTACTATCCTTCCGTTCTCCAACATAATAATACGATCTGCCAGTCTGGTAGTGGACAATCTGTGTGAGATAAAAATAACGGTTTTATGTTCAGTAACCTCCAACATGGATTGATTTAGCTGATATTCAGCAATTGGATCCAGTGCGCTGGAAGGTTCATCCAAAATGATTAATCCTGCATCTTTATAAAACACACGGGCAATTGCAAGCTTCTGACTCTCTCCTCCTGAGAAGTTTACGCCGTCTTTCGCAAATTCCGTAGTCAGCTGTGTTTCCCTTCCGTTCGGTAAAGCACCTATTCTATCAGCCAGTCCACTATGCTGCAAGGCTTGGGTTACTTTTTCTTCTCTGATTTTCTCATCCACATTGAGCAAAACATTTTCCGTCACTGTACCTGCAAAGATACGGAAATCCTGAAATACGGTTCCAATTGCATTACGATACTGTTCTACCTGATACTCTTGAATCGGTACACCGTCCAGTAAAATTGTCCCCTTGGTTGTATCATAAAGCCGCATAATTAGCTTAATTAAAGTTGTTTTGCCCGCACCGTTATACCCGACTAACGCTATTTTTTCACCAGGTGCTATGGACAGGGATAAATCATGAATGACATCCATACTTTTTTCACTATAAGAGAAGGACACGTTCTTTAACTCAATGGCCTTGGCATCAGTGGTAACCGGTTTGTTCTTCTTGCTTGTAATCAAGGGTTTGCAATCCAAGAAATCACGGATTTTCTGAACATAAAGGCTGGTCTCACTGGCATAAGGATATACATCTGTGAAGATTCTCATGCTTCTTTTTAAATTGCCAAAAGAGTTGTATAAAATTGCCACACTGCTAAACGACAAAACATTGCGTACAGCTGATTGTACCACTAAATAAGAAATATAAATCACATCACTAAAAAAGTCATTACTCACATAACGACACATGAAACTGGTCAGAAATCTTCTGACAGCATACTTTTTCTCAACCTTATAGACTTCCTGATTCGCCTTTTCAAAGTCATCAAATAAGATGTCGGCAGCTTCCGGATTAAGTCGTAAATCTTTTGCATAATCGCTGAGATAAAAAACTCGCTTAACATATTCCCGCTCTTTCATAAATTAAGCTATGATTCACAAAGTAATCAATAACTTCCTTTCGAATACCTCTTTTTTCTTCCAAATAGGAATACAAGTGGGCATTATTATTTGATTCTAAGGGAAGAACAAATGGTTTTTTCTTCTCTGCTTTTGCTACTTCTGGTTTTGTATTCACTTGATATTTCAAATGTAGTTTCTTCTCCTCTGCTGGCCTTCGGTCATAGCCAGCAAAGTCTAAGAGCCAGAACACAGCTGTCTTCACATCCATGTCACAAAACACCCGTAAGAAATCAATCTGTGATCCCCCATTATTGCCATGCTCATATTGTCTTGACCAACGAAACCAATGGGACTTATCATAGATTCGAATGGAATCCATTTCTTTAAGCGTGTAATATCTTCCCACTCGTTTCACCGTGTAACCAAGATTAGAAGCAACAGCTGTCAAATCAACACGTTTCGCTATCTCTAATTCTTCTTCTGTGAATCTGTTATCCTCCAACCTCTATCACCTTACCTTTCTAGACTCTGCAACCATAGGTGATGAAATATCCAGTGACATGTAATTCTGTTCAAACGATATTCTTGGATTCGTAATCACGCCCTTTTCCTTAAAACTAAAGAAGTCCTTATTATTTCCTCCAACTATTACATGATCAATGAGTGCTATTCCCATCAGTTCACAAAGCCGATTCATTCTATCTGTCATCATAGTGTCCGCCTTACTTGGCAAAAGTTTTCCAGATGGCAATGGACAATCATCATACTAGAAGCGTTGCTAAGTATACTTGTTTTAAATAATTCTCTAGGATGTGCCATTGCCTCATTCAGAGTTCCCATACTTGCAAAATGCACATTAATAGGCGTAAGGTCTGATTTTAAATTAATTACACAAACCACTTCCCGGTCTAATTCACATAGAACATCTCCCATCACGGATACCACTTCATAAGGACTATTAAAAGGATGCTCCGAATATATTGGAGCATCCTTAACTAGTCTTACTGATACCACATCAAGCTTGAATTTGTCCTTCTTTGGCATCTATATCAGCCTCCTCTCCAAGATTAATGCTTATCAAGCAGCCTTCTTCACTATCATTGATAAGGGTGATTAATTCCTGAATAGTTATATCACGGTTCGAAATACTCTGATCCATTTTAACCTCCTAACGAGACTGCTCTACCCTGTTATAAATCAGTTTTGGTTCTGCAACAATACCATCTAATCTCTTATTAGGAGTGTCTGTTGCAAGGGAAATTTTTCGTAAATCCTTATCATAATGATACACTTGATTTGATAGTCTCTCATCTAAAGTAACCTGATCCATATTGATTTCAGCTACCATCTGTGCAAGCTCATTAGGGTTTCCCATGGAAGTCGAAACCGCGATTACTTCGTGAAGAGAAGAAGGCATAATATATAGATCCGTGTCTAAGCTTTCTGCTAAGCCATGAAGTTTATCCTCATACAACATGGATATTGCTCCATTAATCCCCCGCTCATTACTTATTATCCACATGGTCTGTTCGGGAGGCATCTCACCAATCATCATGTCGGCAATCTCTGCAGGCATTCCGTCTTTCGTAAACATCTCGCGAATCACATCATTCATGCTTTTCACACTTGGTGGGAATAATCTTCTCGTGTTATCCACCGCAAGTTTGAACATCTGCTCTTCTGACAAGCCTAACCTCTCTGCAAGTGAACTTCGAATTACGGTACTCTGAATTCCCTCTTCATCCGTTTTTACTATCCATCGATAGATAATGGATAAATCCTGAAAGGACCTATTGGGCGTATTCTGTAGCATTTCCTTATTTTGCTCTGTATTTACAAGCTGAAATATGATATTATCCTTAGCACCATCTAAATCAATAGCAGGTACTACTTCTGGTGCTTCTTTTATTGCATGTTCCATTCTGCTTGCTGCAGTTTGTAATGCCTCTTGAAGATCATCAGTCTTCTGATAGTGTGTATACATATCATTTACATAGATGGTCGGCGTTACTGTAATATCACCATCTCCGATTAGATTCATGCCATCTAATGTTACATTGACCTTATCTACCGGACGTATATCTAGCTTCATGTCTTTGTACTGAGATGGCATATAATCCATAAATTTCTCAGCTACTACTTCTTTAAAAATCTCATAATTCATCATGAATCTTCCTCCTAAAAATAAATTAGGGAGATACATAAAGCATGTATCTCCCGTGGGTTAGTTTGTAATTATTTAGTGTCTGCTGATTAAAAGAAAATTAGCTTGAAGCTATTGATTTTACTG
>CAZNAP010000053.1:0-15038 GCA_964571145.1 uncultured Lachnospiraceae bacterium
GCTAGGGGAAATCAGCTATGCTGATTTCGCAGCTCGCACCTCAAATATATTATATCATAATATGGTAATTTCAGCAATTTTCTATTATAATCAATTTATAGATACGCGTCACCCGGTGACCTATTATCAACATAAGAACACGAGGCTAGAAATAATGTTACTTCATAAAAGAACAAACCGGCTTCATGATACAAGAGAATCTCTTCCTAAGGCTGTCTTTACGATGCTTATTTTAGGTATGCTCATTCTTTGTCAAGGCTGTGAGAAAGCACCTGAGCCATATGTATCTGCTTCTACAACCATTCGAGACAATACACCTGTCTGTCTAGTACCCGCTTCCGACGGTATTACAACTTATTCCAATGACTATGTTATTTTAGATGTCTCTCATGCAGATGAGGGCTATATTATGGCTGATTATACCGGAGAAAGTGACCATGTCAAGTTTCAACTGACCGGTTCCGATAATATGACCTATACATATGATTTGAACAGTAATGACTACGAAGTTTTCCCCCTATCTGCCGGTAGCGGCACTTATACTGCCGGTATTTTTGAAAATATTGAAGGAACACAATACGCAACGGTCTTCTTACAGGAAATCCATGTGGATATCAAAAATGAAATGGGTGCCTTCCTATATCCAAACCAGTATGTGAAATTTGATGCTTCCTGTCAAGTTGTTTCTAAAGCCCAAGAGTTGGTTGCCGGTGCTCACGATGATTTGGAAGTAATTCACTATGTTTACAATTATGTAATTTCGAACATTACCTATGATTATGATAAAGCAAATAATGTGGAAACCGGCTATATTCCGGCTGTTGATGAAATACTCCAAAGCAAAACCGGAATTTGTCTGGACTATGCGGCTGTAATGGCCAGTATGCTTCGTTCTCAACGAATCCCCACAAGATTGGAAGTGGGTTATGCCGGCGATGCCTATCATGCCTGGATTAGTACTTATGTGACAAACGAGGGCTGGATTAATGGAATTATACAGTTTGATGGTCAAAACTGGTCGATTATGGATCCCACCTTTGCTGCCAATTCCGGCGAAAAAGAACTGAAAAACTTTATTGGAAATGGCGATAATTACGTTACCAAGTATATTTATTAATGCTTACCTTTTAGGAGGATTGTATGAAAAAAACAAAACAACTTACCAATGCGGAAATTGCATCCTTTTGCCGACAGACAGCTCTCATTATTCAAGCCGGCATTACACCTGCAGAAGGAATGGATATTCTGATCCATGATACGCTCAGCAAAGAAGGAAAAGCGCTATTACAAAGTATTGCTGCTTCTTGCAGAAAAGGCGATCATTTTAATCAGGCACTTTCTGCTACAGGTGTTTTCCCCAATTATGTCGTGACTCTGACTGCTCTGGGTGAAGAGTCCGGTAATCTGGATTCTGTGTTGCTTTCACTGGCACAGTATTATGCCAGAGAAGAAAATATTTCTGAAAGTGTTAAATCCGCTGTGACTTATCCGCTGATTATGATAGCCATGATGTTTTTGGTTATTTTAGTCCTCATTATAAAAGTTTTGCCTATTTTTGAACAGGTTTTTGTCCAATTGGGAACTGAAATGAGTCCCATGGCTGTTTCTCTTTTATCCATAGGGAATGTTTTAAGCCGTTATGCTGTTTCTATTGTCAGCATTTTATGTGTTGTAATTTGTATTGGCTTTATATTCTACAAATCCGATCGAGGAAGGGCAAGCATCAAGCATTTTTTGAATCGCTTTCCACTTACCAGGCATTTTTACGAAAAGGTAGCTGCCGGGCGTTTTGCCAGCGGTATGTATTTAACTCTCACCAGTGGAATGGATACCTATCAGAGTATGGATATGATTTCTGAAATTGTAGAAAACGAATCTATGAAATCGAAGATTCAAGTATGTAAAAAAGAAATTGCTCAAAATGCCAATTTGCCGGAAGCATTAGGAAAAGCAGGCATTTTCTCAAACCTTTATTCTCGTATGGTTGCGGTAGGTTTTCGCTCCGGTAATGTAGATGTAGTCATGAAACAAATATCTAATAACTACGAACAGGAAACCGACCGCCAAATTAATAAGATTATATCTACTATTGAACCAACTTTGGTTATTCTTCTTTCCTTGGTGGTAGGTATCATTCTTCTTTCTGTATTGCTTCCATTAATGGGCATTATGTCCAGTATGGGATAGCCTTCCCCTAAAGGAGAATCTTTATGAAAAATCGTTTTGCCATTAAAGGTGAGCAGAGAATACTTCCTCTGCCACATATCAAAATTATTTATATTATGTGCCCAGTACTAGTGATTATCTTTATGTTAAGTCTGTCTTCCATCAGCAATGCTACCATTAGCAGGCAACGAGACTCTCTGGAAACAGCCTTAAATCGAGATATTATTCATTGCTATGCAGTAGAGGGATTTTATCCCCCCAGTCTGGAATATGTAGAAGAACACTATGGACTTACTTTTGATAAAGATTTATTCTTTGTTGATTATCAACCCATCGGCTCCAATATCAGACCCGACATAACCATTATCGTCAGACAATAAGCCAGCAACCTTACATCGGAAAGGTACGGAAGTGATTATGGAATTCAAACCCCAAAAACATATTATTGACTTGCTGTTCGTCATAACCCTTTTTTGTCTGTTTGCTCTAAGTGCTATTTTTTTGATTTCGATTGGAGCAAACGTTTATGGGAAAACAGTAAATGCAATGGAAGATAATTTTAATACGCGAACCTCGATTGCATATATTACAGAGAAAGTGCGTCAATCTGATCAGGAAAAGAGTTTTTCCATAGGACAGCTGGACGATTGTCAGGCCATTGTTATTCAAACACAAAGTTCTGATACCACCTATTTTACTTATCTATATGAATACGAAGACACATTAAGAGAATTAACTACTCGAAGTGATATTCATCTTGGTCCGGAAGCCGGCCAAATTATTTTGTCTGTTTTTGATTTCAAATTGACTCCTATTAATGACCACCTTTTTGCCTGTGACATAGTCGTTAATGAGGAACAAGCCTATCATTTATATATATCACTTCATAGTGGAGGTCTGGAAAATGAATCATAATACTACCTCTAAAACTGGATTATTCTTAATGGAACTGATTTTATCAATTTTATTTTTTTCTTTGGCAGGTGTAGTTTGCGTGCAAATGTTTGTTTATTCGCATACTGTCAGTCAGGACAGTGTGAAGCTGAACCATGCTGTTGAATGGTGCCAAAATGTAGCGGAAGCTTTTTATGGCTGTGAAGGAAATCAAACTGAAATGCTTTCTTTATTTAATGACAACTCTGTTTTATTGTTTGACCAGGATTTTCAACCACTTTTTGAATCCACAAATGATGACTCTGATACCTTAACAAATGTTGATTTTTCGTACTTTATCACCATTGATTTTTCCCAACAGGATAACCTTTTACATTGTCATATCAAAGCATTTGAAGGAAAAGACCTTTCATCCAAAAAATTAATTTATGAATTGGACAATACCTATTATTCCGGAAAGGAGTCCCTACATGAATAATCGGAAAAGCTATGGCTTAAGTATTGGCGCTTCATCCATTTTGATTGTAATCGTTATCTTATGTCTTGTGTGTTTCGCCGGTCTTTCTATTGCCAGTGCAGATGCAGATTATCGGCTGAGTAAGAAGTTGGCTGATCGCACAACAGATTACTATGCCGCATGTAATGAGGCTCAACTAAAGATAATGTCTATGTGTGAAAATGAAGATAAAATAAAAGAGTCTTTATCAGACTCTCTTACCTTTACTTGTTTCATTAATGAAAACCAATCTTTAGAAGTAACTGTTGTGCCCGTCCATTCGGACAATGCAGATAATTGTCTCTATGAAATTAGCTCTTGGCGCGTAATAACGCTTTCTCTTCCGGAGCTGGATAACTCCTTACCGATCTTCCTCGGCAATTAAAACTCCATGGACAATGGTACGGTTTGTACTATGAAGACCATGACAGGTAGATAATGTCATGATTTTATCTTGTGGCTTCATTTCCTTGTCCCACAAGTATTCCGAAACGCCCAGAATATAGGAAATATATGCTTGTTGATCCTCTTCATGCTGTATTAAATTATAAGTATCAGAAGAACTTACAGTAATATAAGCAGATGCTATTTCATACATAAATACTTTATCTTCGGTAAATACATAGAAATAAGGATTTTCTTTTATAATGGAATTATCATTAATCAATTTTTTCAAGGAACCAAACATAGTTCCATTTCGCATATTATGCCCATATATAATCGTATTGTAATTATCCATATTAGGTTTATTCAGAAAGTCCATAAAAATAGCACCTGAGCTATTTTTTTGATTTTCAAAGGTATAGTGTGTATAATAATCATTATCATTTCCTCTTACAATCGGATAACTGATTTCCAATGGTTCATAATATAACCAGCCTACTAAATGATCATTAATCTCTTTCAGCTTCGCAAAATCAATTGATAAATGAACAGGAATAATCGATTCCTTCTTCTCTTCTTCTTGAATTGTCTCCGGCTCTTCCGCACCGATAATCGGTTCTTGTTCAGAAGCTTCCTCAACCACTACATATTGCTCCAAATTTGTATAAGTATTAATACCGGCTTGATATTCCTTATTTAACAAGTAAATATTCACCGATGCTACTATGGCTACTATCAAGGAAAACGCTAATATAATAAACCAGATACTTCTTTTCATAGGAATATCCCCCATCCATTCTTTGAATTCCAATTAATATTTGAATCTATTTCATTCTACAATAAAAACCAGAAAAAAGCCACATCTGATATTGATGTGGCTTTCAAGCTTTTTCTATTATGTCAATTCTCAAATGCTAAAATCCAAATTCTTGTGCCCAGAACCACTGACCATTGCTTCCGATGTGGATTGCAATTGCTCCTGATGTAAATTCTGCATCCATAATGTTCGCCTTATGTGTCGGTGAATTCAACCAAGCTGTAACTGCTGAATCTGCTGAAGCATATCCTTTTGCCAAATTCTCACCATACATCAGATTACTGTTAACTGTCCACCAATCGGAACCATCCGGTCTGGTGTGTGAAAATGACTGAGAAGCTTCTACTGCTCTTACTGCTGAAGCCTGTTCCAATCCTGAATTCCAGGTTAATGTACTAAGCCCTGCTTCCTGTCTTCTGGTATTAACAATATCAAATGCTGCCTTAGCTGCCGCTTGTGAATCTGCGTTGCCTGAAAGAGACTCTGCAAGACCAACCATCTCCGGTTCAATATAAATAATTCCATCTGCCGGAACACCATCTTTTCTAGCTGCGGCTTGTGCTGTTAATTCTCCATTCTCTTTCACTGCAAGATTATAGAATATTACCCCTCCACCGAGAGCCAGTACGAGTGCTAAGCTAATCAATATTTTAGTAATTTTTGATTTACTCATACCCTTCACTTCCTTCCTCATAATCTCCAACAACGGAAATTAATCCATACTAAAGTACTATTTCTACTTATATCTTACTACATTTACACAAAAAAACAAGTACTTTTTTACTATTTTTCTTAATATTTCCTGTATTTAACCCTGTTGAACCTATTTATTCGTTATTTACAATAAAGCCTGATAAATTTCTCTCTTCGTCGTGCCTCTGTCTGTCGCAACTTTCTTCATGGCCTCTTTTTTATCCATTCCCTGCTCCAAGTAAAATTGCATATGTTCCTCTATGGATAAGCTGTTCCACTTATCCTGTTCGTCTTCTTGCATTTGCTTACGACTCAGTCCCTCCAAGACCAGCACATACTCGCCTCGAGGTTCCTGTTTCTCATAATAATCCACAGCTTTTAGTAATGTGGTTGCCTGAACAGATTCAAACCGTTTGGTTAATTCTCTGCAAAGCGTGATTTTTCGATCTCCCAAGCTCTCTAATAACTCTGCAAGCGTCTTTTTTAAATGATGTGGAGCTTCATATAAAATAATGGTACGTGTTTCTCTTTGTAATTCTTCTAAAATATATTTTTTCTCTTTCTTATCAGAAGGTAAAAATCCTTCAAAGCAAAATCTTCTGGTAGAAAGTCCTGATAAAGTCAAGGCTGTAATACAAGCACAACATCCCGGCAAAGAAGTAACTGGTATGCCTGCTTCCAAGCATTTTGCAACTAGAACCTCTCCCGGATCGGAAATCGCCGGCGTTCCTGCATCTGTAATCAATGCAATATTCTTGCCACCCTGTAACATAGCTACAAGTGAATCTGCTTTTTCGATTTTATTATATTCATGATAGCTGGTCATGGGTGTATGGATTTCAAAGTAGTTCAGCAACTTGATACTGTTTCTGGTATCCTCAGCGGCTATTAAATCCACTTCTTGTAATGTATCTAAAACTCTGGTGGTTATATCCTTTAAATTGCCGATAGGAGTTGCACACAGATACAATATACCCTGCTTGTTTTCTACTTGGCTTTCTCCCATTCCACTCTCCTATCCGTTCTAATCATTTAATGCTAATATCCATATAGTTCAATTATTTCATCTGTATACACACCCTGCTTACGATATACAATCAACGGCTTTTCAACCTCTAGTCTGGCTTTGCCGCCTCTGCTTGCTTCCAACAGAACCATATTCGGCTCCTTATCTGCGAACGGATATACCAGTTTCATTCTTTTGGGTTCTAATCCATGCAGTCGCATTAATACAAAGATTTCAACCAATCGAAAAGGCCTATGTACCATAAAGAATTTTCCGCCGGGTCTCAGTAATCGGCTTGCCTGACTGATTACATCTTCCAAATTACATAGAAGTTCATGTCTGGCAATCGCCTTCGCATCTTCCGGATTGGTTAATCCGTGATGTTCTGTCATATAGGGAGGATTACTGGTTACAACGTCAAAAGAAGCAGCACCAAATAGTCCGACTGCTTCCCTTATGTCCCCTGTAACAATGTCAATTTTTTCTTCAAGATGATTCAGTTTGACACTACGGGCTGCCATATCAGCACTATCCGGTTGAATTTCCAAACCTGTCAGATGTGCAGCTTCTGTTTTGGCTTCCATCAGTAACGGAATAATACCCGTCCCCGTTCCCAAATCCAAAACTTTATCTCCCTCTTTTGCTTTCGCAAAGCCGGAAAGCAGTACTGCATCCATTCCAAAACAAAATCGTTCCGAATCCTGAATAATCCGGTAATGATTTCGCTGTAAATCATCTATTCTCTCATTTTCTTTTAAAAGAATTTGTTCCGTCATACTTAATTATCATCCAGTTTGGATTTCGGTTCTTCTTTCTCCAACTTTTCGAGCACTTTCAGTTCCTCATCCTGCACATCTACTTTATTGTGTTTAACTTTACGCTTAAACCTTAACTGCTCTACCTTGTATTCCTGAATTTCTTTCTCATCACCTACTTCAACGATTACCTTTACTAATTGACGCAGAACATTCACACTATGCACGTCACCTTTTAATCCGTCTTCGGTTGTTACATGGTCTCCCACATTAGGTAATCTGCGGTTCAACTCTTCATAAGTATCTTCTTCATGCTTTAGACAACACATTAATCTTCCACAAACACCGGAAATTTTAGTAGGATTCAAGGATAAATTCTGTTCTTTGGCCATTTTTATAGAAACCGGAACAAATTCCGATAAATGTCCGTGACAACATAGTTCTCTTCCACAAATACCAATACCACCCAGTATTTTTGTTTCGTCTCTTACGCCGATTTGACGCAACTCTATTCTGGTTTTAAATACCGCTGCCAAATCTTTAACCAGTTCTCTAAAATCAATACGTCCATCAGCAGTAAAATAAAATAAGACTTTATTATTGTCAAAGGTATATTCAGCATCAATCAATTTCATTTCAAGATTATGCTTCTTTATTTTTTCCATACAAATCTGGAAAGCTTCCTTTTCCTTCTGCTTATTGCTAATTTCCTGCTCGTCATCTTTATTCGTTGCGATACGAAGTACCGGCTTAAGAGGTTGAACAATCTTATCATCCTCAACTTCTCTTGGGTCGCCAACTACTGTTCCATACTCAATTCCTCTAGCTGTTTCCACAATTACATGGTTGTTTCTTTTTATTTCTAATTGACCGGGATCAAAAAAATATATTTTCCCGGCAGTTCTGAATCGTACACCTATTACTTTTGTCATTAATCTATCAACCTCACTAGTTTTCCTTTATTGTCAGCAGCAAAAGCTCCATTGTTAAATCAAAATTCACGTTGGCATTCAATCTTTGCTTGGATTTCTCCAACGCGTCAATTACTTGTTCGATTCCTTCATAAGTGCTTCTGTCAGCTACTCTTCTAATATACTGTATTTCCTCTCTGAAAATCAAGTCATTTGCATCATGTGTTGCCTTGAATAATAAAACATCTCTATACCATATGGAAAGAATGTCCAAATAATCATTTACATCAAACTTATATTCATTAATTTTCTTAATTGCTGCAACAACTTCATTAATTTCCATTTCATTAATGTTTTTTAATAAAATGATTGCTTCTTCTTTAACCTTATCAAACTCTTCACTGTTTGCTAACAGTCGTGCTTTGCCAACATTTCCTCTTGCAAATGCTACGCAAATATCGGCTTTATAGTCCGGAACGCCCATGGTTTCCATGAGAAATTTCTTAATTTGCCTGTCCTTAGCCGGTTTCATATTCAATACAACACAGCGACTTAAAATAGTCGGTAGTAAATACTCCACATTGGTAGTAAGGATTAACAGTACTACATACTCCGGCGGTTCTTCTAATGTCTTTAATAGGGCGTTCTGCGCCTGCACCGTCATTTTCTCGCCTTCGTTAATAATGTAGACTTTCTTGGGGCAATTATAGGGTTTAATGGCTACATCTGCATTAATCTGACTACGAATATCATCTACTCCGATAGTATTGGGTTTCTCGTGAGAAACAAAAATAATATCCGGATTATTGGCAGTAAGTGCCTGTTTACAGGGGTGACATTCCTGACAAGGTTCACAATCTTCCTGTCTGTTTTCGCATTGTAATGCCATAGCAAAGATTTTAGCAATAAATTCTTTACCTGCACATCTTTCACCATTGATAATATAGGCATGGGATACCTTGTCCATAAGAATGGCATTTTTTAAATGCTCTTGTAACTTTTCCTGTCCCACGATATCTGCAAATCTGCTCATAGTCCCTCTCATTCTGCCCACGGGCAATCATTATCTATGTTAGTATATCCAGTAAAAGTCCTCTGATTTCTCCAATTTTGGAAAGGATTGATAAATGATCTTGCTCATCCTTCATTAATTCTTTAGCCAGCTCGTCCAAGTTCTCATCTACCAGGCGAATAATTCCGTAAACACGGTGACGCCCTTTTCTGTCCAAGAAATTCTCACGGCTAAACGCATGGGAATGGCTGATAATTTCATTCATAAATTCTTTGACCAGTCCACGGTACTTCTTCATATCTTTAATGTCACGCTTCTTAGCCAACCGGTCTCCCTGCATGGTAATTTCTTCCATAAGGGTGCCAAGTCGTGCCTGAAGCTCTTTTTCTTCCACATGACTAATTAACGTAAATTTAAAGGTTCCGTCAGATTCCTGCACAGGTGCTGATGCTTCCGGCTGGATTACCGGAGCTGCCTGATTCACTTTAATATCCAAACCGGTCACCTCCCCTTTTCTGCATAGCCTTTATCTACATAAAAATGTCGTCTTATAAAATCTATAAACTACTTTGAATATAAGCCTTTATTTCCTCTAAACACAAATCCAGTTTTTCATTGCAAAATCTTCTGTTAATTCCTGCAGCTTTGATTTTATCTTCTGCGAAATCTTCATCATCAGCCAGATAACGACGGCACATTTCCTGATATCTCGGCTTCTCCTGTTTCCGCTCTCTCGCTAATGCTCTGGATAACCTGATTCCGTCATCAACCTCCAAAAGCACCGGCAAAACTCTTTCTTCTCCAAAATAAGCCACTGTTTTCAGATAAGACTCTAAGGTACCTATCATTAGGTAGTTGTTGCTGTCTAAATCAATATGACTGTCATCAACCGTAAAATATCTCCATAACCCATGATATGTATGATACTCTCTGTCCTCGATAATCTTTCCCTGACTCTTCAGTTTCAGAAAACCGGCATCATCAGTAAAGTGATATTCTTCACCTTCCTTCTCGCCGTTACGAACCGGTCGAGTAGTATAGGGCACCACTTTCTTGAGATTAGGGGTGTTCCAATCCAAAAGGTTTTTATAAACCGTATCCTTACCGGTAGAACTCTTCCCCATTAAGTATATCATTTTTCCCATCTTATTTAAACCTCTACAACACGAAGCATATTCGTTCTGCCCGAAACACCCAGTGGTACCCCGGCGGTCAAAACTACTTGTTCTCCTTGGTTGATATAGCCTGCTTGCTCTGCTGTACGAACTACTACCTCAAACAAGTCATCTGTGATGCTTTCTCTTGCAATCCACACCGGTATCACGCCCCAGTACAGACTGAGCTGTCTACAAATTCTGGGACTTACACTACAGGCAATAATCGGACAGCTGGGTTTGTATCTGGAAATCATGCCTGCTGTAAAGCCCGAAATTGTAACTGTAATGATTGCTGCTGCTTTTAAATCGACTGCGGTGGTACAAGTGGCATGAGAAATTGCCGTGGTTACATCAAAGTTATCAATATGCTCTCTGCGTTTCATCCTGCTGTTATAATCAATGTCTTGTTCCGTACGTTCTGCAATTTTTGCCATCGTTTTGACCGCTTCTACAGGGTACAATCCGGCTGCCGTTTCTCCGGAAAGCATAATTGCTGTAGTCCCGTCATAAATGGCATTGGCTATATCTGTGGTCTCTGCTCTGGTTGGTCTTGGATTCTTAATCATGGATTCCAGCATCTGCGTTGCTGTAATAACATGCTTGCCTTGTGCTTCTGCCATTTTAATCATCCGTTTTTGTACAACAGGCACTTCTTCCATGGGAATTTCTACACCCATGTCTCCTCGTGCTACCATAATACCATCTGATACCTGCAGAATTTCTTCCAAATTATGAATGCCCTGGGTATTTTCTATCTTGGCAATAATCTTCATGTGGCTGTTATGTGCATCCAGAATCTTCTTCACTTCCATGATATCTTCTTTGCATCTGACAAAAGAAGCTGCCAGATAATCAAAGCCCATATCACAGCCAAACATAATATCACTTCTGTCTGTGTCACTGATGTATGGCATAGAAAGAATCGCACCCGGTACATTGACACCTTTGTGATTGGAAATCGGACCACCATTTAATACTGTACATATTATATCGGTTTCTTCCTTTACATCCACTACTTCATCTACTACCATTTCAATTAAACCATCATCAATTAAAATCGTAGAACCGACAGAAATGTCATCTTTTAAATTCTTATAAGTAATAGATACCCTTTTATTATCCCCCAGTATATCTTCTGTCGTCAATATAAATTTCTGATTGGCCTCGAGAACGGCTTTTCCGCCTTCAATATCCTTCAGCCTGATTTCCGGTCCTTTGGTATCCAGCAAGGTAGCAATTGGCAATCCTAATTCATTACTCACCTTGATAACGCGATCGTATTTTTTCTTATGTTCCTCATGACAACCATGGGAAAAGTTAAACCGTGCTACATTCATGCCTGCCTGCATCAATTCGCGGAGCTTTTCCTCACTTTCGCTAGCCGGTCCAATGGTACAAATAATTTTTGTTTTTCTCATTAATTCTTCATTCTCCTTTTTATACGTGGGAAACCACTTTTATTTGATTATGTTCCACCCCTTGAACAACATAACCCTTTCCCAAATAACTTTGAATTACCCCTATTACACCTTTTTCCATTCTCTCCCCGGGTACGACTATCGGAATGCCCGGCGGATACAGATTTATATACTCTGCCGCAATTTTTCCTTCAGCGTCAGCTAAATCTACTTCTTCACAGGAAGCATTCGTTGCTTCCCATAATGGTAAAACCACTTCCGTCTGTAATTGCCATATAGGCAAACTTTCACCATTTTCCAATCTATTTTCTTTGCTTGGTACAGACTGTAATTTTAACTGCTTTCTTTGTAAATCTTGATCTATTTCTAACAATGCTTTTGAAAGTCTTGTAAACCCTTCTTCTGTATCCATCATGGTAACAATAGCTACTACATAACTCCCGGCTGCCATTTCCATTTGTAGATGATACTTCTCCAGCAACATTGTATATAGCTGCTGTCCTGTCATTTCAGCATTTTGTAGTCCTATAATTAGTTTTCCCGGTTCTGTATCAGGACAAACTCGAATATGTCTGCATGCTTCTAAGTCTACTAATAATTTATGGCGCATAGTAAGCAACTCATCTAATCTGCTTCGACCTTCTTCTTTAGCAATTCTGACCGCCTCATCAATCCCCGCCATCAGTAAATAAGAAGGGCTGCTGGATTGATAAATAGATAAGTATCTTCGTAGTTTATCTTGATTAACGATTTGTCCGTTTTGGTGTAACAGTGCTGTCTGGGTCGGTGCGGCTAACGTCTTATGAACACTGTGTATCACCACATCTGCCCCCTGATTGACTGCATTTTCCGGCCATGCGGAGTGTAATCCAAAATGTGCCCCGTGCGCCTGATCCACAATGAGCGGAAGTCCATAACGATGCACCAGATCAGCGATTTCTTTTATATTTGAACTGATTCCATCATAAGTTGGAGAAGTAATAACAACTCCTGCAATAACCTGATTCGCTTCCTGCTTGGATAGTTTCCCTATTTTTGATATCTTTTCTTGTGAGAGAATTTCCTTGATTTTTTTCTCTATTTCTGTAGCTTTTATTCCGCCTGCTATATTGTAATCCGGTAATACTTCCGGATATACATAATGAAGCTCCATGCGATTTAAAAAAGCCGCATTATATACGGCTTTATGACAATTTCTTGCAATTATAAGCTTATCTGCCTTTTCAGCAATTGCCGAAACAGCACTTAGTATTCCTGCCGTACTTCCATTAACTAAGAAGTAAGTCTTTTTCGCACCATAGAGCTGAGCTGCTCGTATTTGTGCTTCTTTAATCAGCCCTTTTGGCTGATGCAAATTGTCAAACCCATCAATTTCCGTAATATCATAGGCATACAGTTCGTTTAAAACACCACTTTCCGGATTTCTTTTGTGTCCAGGCATATGAAAAGGATAGGCTTCGCTTTCACTATACTCTTTCAGACTATCAAACAGTCCCTTTCTCATCCGGCTACCTTCACCTTCACTCTTTCCCTTGCTACGCCTCTGCGTAATTTTAATGTCTCTAACAAAGAACAGTACTTATCAGCAGTTGTTACAATCCAAGCTTCTCTGCAAAGAGGCGGTACTACTGTAAGTGGCCACATATGTTTCTTAATGATATCTTTTTCACGTAAAGTCAATTCATATTCTTTACTGGCATTTCGTAATGCAATTCCGGGATGATAAAAGCCATGCAAATTTCGTCTTTCCACTGTTTTGTCATGCCAGTCATAGAGAAAATAATCATGAAGCAATGCTCCTCGAATCATTTCTCTTTCATTACAGGGAATTCCAAGAGCTTTACTGATTCTAATGCTTTCACTGGCTACTTCTATACAATGTCTGTGCACCGGCATTGTACCATGCTGCATATACATTCTTGTGCTTCGAAAATTATCAGAAGCCATAATATCCGCTGCATGCTCCTGCAATAGTCTATAGATTTCTCTTCTCTTTTCGTAACGCTTTTTAAGTTTCTTCAGTTGTCTTTTTGCCTTATGTTTCATCGTCATCCTCGTTTTCACAATCAGCTTCAGTTTTTGGCTCACAACTATATATTTTACCATATATAACGTAAGTATTGCATATAAATTTCTTATTTTATCATTAATTTTAACAAAAAATATACATACTTAAAAATTCAATACTCAAACATCAGAAATTTAATAATCAAACATACAACACTAATCAGAATATAAATCGAACATTTGTAAATGATATTGCTAGGCATTCGATGATTATCCGAACCCAGTTGACTAGTCACTCGGGATTCGAACTTTTGTTACTTTGTTCAGGATAACCAAAACATTTGAGCAAAATGATTATTTCGTGAAAATGTAGCCTATATAAAGGAATTCGAGTATAGGCTACAAATAAAAATATACTTTTTACTATATTTATAGCCCCAATAAAATTATAAACAATCAGGCTACTAATAAAAGGATCAAAAAATAGCCCCTAGCAAAATTTATTTAATTGGGCTATACAAAAGAAGCTCTAAAAGGGGGAAAATGAAAAATATTTGTAGCCTAAATCAAGAAACTAAGAAGTCAGCCTAAAAATAAAGAAAAAACTGTCTAAAACAAGTAGCTCCAATATGCAAATTTTGATATAGGCTACAAAACCGAAAGATAAACAATTATTAGAAGTATACTAAGTAAGAATGAACTTATACAAATAAGATAGTTGTTTGAATCCTATGTGACTAAAAAAATTTAACTGAAGCTGTAAGAAATGCTATGAATTTCTAATAAATATTTGCGGACACTTTGTGGACATTAAGTGAGCATTAATGCTCAAAAACTGTTAAAATGAGCATAAAGTGTGCATTCAAATCACTTCAAATCGAATCATACTATATCAAAATAAAAAGCGGGAAACACTGATAAATTCAATGTTTCCCGCTTTTTTCTTGAGTGAAGCACGGGGGGTTCGAACCCCCGACAACCTGATTAAAAGTCAGGTGCTCTACCGACTGAGCTAGTGCTCCATTACTATAGTTTGCATGCAAAAATGCCCAGAGCCGGAATCGAACCAGCGACACGAGGATTTTCAGTCCTCTGCTCTACCAACTGAGCTATCTGGGCATTGAGTAGCGGGGACAGGATTTGAACCTATGACCTTCGGGTTATGAGCCCGACGAGCTTCCAGACTGCTCCACCCCGCGTTAGTTAATTATATCCATTTAGACATAAAAATATGATATCAAAGACATCATTTGTTTGCCTTTCGGCTAATGGATGGAGGTGGATTCGAACCACCGAAGCAATTTGCAGCAGATTTACAGTCT
>CAZNAP010000054.1:0-2527 GCA_964571145.1 uncultured Lachnospiraceae bacterium
AAGGGCGTCTTATTGACTAAGGAACAAAAAAAATATATAATAACATATTATACTCTGAAGAGGATTGTGACTTTATGGCAGAAGAAAACGTAGAGAAAAAAGCGAAGCCAGTCAAGCAAGCTCAAAATGAAGTAGTATTTGACGATGGAAGAATAGAATCTATACAGGAATTTCAAAGCCCCGAGCAACTTTATCGGGACTTGGTTTTGCGTGTCCGCAAATATCATCCGTCTGACGATATTTCTTTGATTGAAAAAGCTTATCATATTGCCTATAAAGCGCATGAAAATCAAGTACGCAAGTCAGGAGAACCCTATATTATCCATCCGTTATGCGTAGCGATTATTTTGGCAGATTTGGAAATGGATAAGGAAACAATCGCGGCAGGATTGCTTCATGATGTGGTGGAAGATACGATTTTGACTACCGCTGAAATCGAAGAACAATTTGGCCCTGATGTAGCACTGCTGGTAGATGGCGTGACCAAGCTGATGCAATTGCAGTTTACGGGGAATAATATAGACAGTACAACAGAACGACTGGAAATGCAGGCTGAGAATCTGCGGAAAATGTTCTTGGCAATGGCGAAGGATATTCGCGTCATTATCATTAAACTGGCCGATAGACTGCATAATATGCGTACTCTGAAATACCAGAAGCCGGAAAGCCAGCAACGAATCGCTCGTGAAACAATCGAAATATATGCACCTATTGCACAGCGTCTTGGTATTTCCAAAATTAAGGTTGAACTGGACGATTTATCGTTGAAATATTTGGAACCGGAAGCTTACTATGATTTGGTAGACAAGATTGCAATTCGTAAAAGCGTTCGAGAAAAGTATATTCAAACTATTGTCGATGAGGTGGGCGAGCATATTAGAAATGCCGGAATTAAAGCTCAAATCGACGGACGTGTGAAGCATTTCTTTAGTATCTACAAGAAAATGAAGAATCAAAACAAAACAATAGATCAAATCTATGATTTGTTTGCGGTTAGAATTATCGTGGATTCTGTGAAAGACTGCTATGCGGCACTGGGCGTGATTCACGAAATGTATAAACCAATTCCTGGACGATTTAAAGACTATATTGCTATGCCCAAAGCGAATATGTATCAGTCTTTGCATACGACCTTAATTGGAAGCAGTGGGCAGCCTTTTGAAATTCAAATTCGTACTTATGAGATGCATAAAGCAGCCGAATTTGGTATTGCAGCACATTGGAAATATAAGGAAGCTTCAGACGGCAATCAGGTGGAAACTTCAGAAGAAGAGAAGCTGGCATGGCTTCGTCAAATTTTGGAATGGCAGCGTGATATGTCCGATAACGAGGAATTTATGGATTTGCTGAAAAGCGATTTAGACCTCTTTTCAGATAGTGTTTACTGCTTTACCCCAACAGGCGAAGTGAAAAATCTTCCGGCAGGTTCTACCCCAATTGACTTTGCATACAGCATTCACAGTGCAGTTGGAAACAAGATGATTGGTGCCAGAGTAAACGGGAAACTGGTAACGATTGATTATGAAATCAAGAATGGTGACCGCATTGAAATCATGACTTCTCAGAATTCAAAGGGTCCCAGCCGAGATTGGCTCAATGTTGTTAAGAGTACACAGGCCAAGAGCAAAATTAATCAATGGTTTAAAAATGAATTTAAAGAAGAGAATATAGTAAAAGGCAAAGAGCTTTTGCTTGCTTATTGTAAGGCAAAAGGAATCAATACACTGGATATTTTAAAACCTGAATATATGGAACCTCTTATGACCAAGTATGGATTCCGTGACTGGGAATCTGTTTTGGCAGCTGTGGGACATGGTGGTTTAAAAGAAGGCCAGATTATCAACAGAATGTTGGAACAATACGAGAAAACTCATAAGAAAGAGTTGACGAATGAAGAGGTTCTGGCATCTGTTGCAGAGAAAGAACAGGGACATAAACCAGTCAATATTAAGTCGAAAAGTGGTATTACCGTAAAAGGTGTACATGATTTGGCAGTGCGTTTCTCAAAATGTTGTTCACCTGTACCGGGGGATGAAATCGTGGGATTTGTAACCCGTGGCAGAGGTGTTTCCATTCATCGAACCGATTGTATTAATATTATTAATCTGCCGGAAATGGAAAGAGAACGATTAATTGATGCAGAGTGGGAAGGCCAGGTTGAGGGCAGCCCAACAGAGAAATATATTGCTGAAATTAAAATTTATGCCAATAATCGAAACGGCTTGCTGGCTGACTTGACTAAGGCGTTGACAGAGAAGAATATTGACATTTTATCTCTCAACACCAGAACTAATAAGCAAGGATTGGCAACTATGGCAGTGTCGTTCCAGATATCATGCAGAGACGAATTAATTCGTATTATTGATAAAATACGAACAATTGAAAGTGTCATAGACATTGAAAGAACCACCGGCTGATGCAGGCAAACGCAAAATAGCAAGCAACGTGGCAGGGCAAACGCAAAATAGCAAGCAACGTGGCAGGGCAAACGCAAAACAGCAAGCAACGTGGCAGGGCAAACGCAAAA
>CAZNAP010000054.1:2627-15023 GCA_964571145.1 uncultured Lachnospiraceae bacterium
AGCAAGCAGCATGAAGTGGAAAGGAAACAGTAAATGGCAGATTTAAAAATAGGAAGAATGACACTGGGCATGGTGCAGACCAATTGCTATTTTGTTTATCAGAAAGGCAAACCACAAGCTTTGGTGTTTGACCCTGCAGACAGGGGAGATTACATTTATCAGGTATTGAAGGAAAATGGATTTGAGGTTGCGGCAATCCTGCTGACACATGGACATTTCGACCATATTTTAGGTGTGACAAGATTAAAAGAACTGACAGGTGCCAAAGTTTATGCTTATGAAAAGGAAGCAGAAATTTGTCAGGAAGCAAGACTGAACTTATCGGGGAGTGGCAGAGATGCCTGCAGTATTATCCCGGATATTTTATTCAAGGATGAAGAGTTTTTTGAACTGGGTGGTATAAAAGGACAGGTTATTGCAACTCCCGGACATACCATAGGAAGTTGTTGCTACTACTTTGAAGAGGATAAACTACTAATCAGCGGAGATACACTTTTCCAAGAATCAGTGGGAAGAAGTGATTTTCCTACAGGCAGTACAAGTACGTTAATACGATCAATTTGTGACAGGCTTATGCCATTGCCGGAGGATGTGAAAGTATATCCGGGGCACGGAGATTCTACCACGATTGGTTATGAAAAAGAAAACAACCCATTTATTTTATACACTGAGAGGAGCACAGAATGAAATTAAGAAAAATCACATTAATAATCGCAGCAATGATTTGCTGTTTGGCAATTGCCGGATGTAGTAAGACAGAGGTAAAACAGGAAGTGACACCGGTGGGGGATACACTTCCTACTCCGGAAGCACAGGTAGAGGCCACACCTACTGCAACACCCGAAGGTTTTCCGGTTATTGCAGAACGAGAAACCGTGAATGGTGAAATGCAAAGTTACTTAACCGGTGAGTGGAAAGATGAAAAAGTTGTAAACAGAAGACCAATTGCAGTTATGATTCCCAATAATGCACCTGCACTTCCCCAATATGGTATTTCAAAAGCAAGTATTATTTACGAAGCACCTGTAGAGGGCCGTATCACCAGATTAATGGCAGTATTTGAGGACTTTGACGATTTGGACCGCATTGGACCGATTAGAAGTAGCCGTGATTATTTCGTTTATGTAGCCATGGGTTATGAAGCAATTTATTGTAACTGGGGCTTGGCAAGACCTTATGTAGAAGAACTGATTAATCGTGATACCGTTCAGAATATCAGTGCTGCTGTAGAAGGTATCTATAATCCCGCTCACGAAGCGTTTGACCGTGTCAGCCGCTCCGGATATGCAACTGAATTTACAGGCTATCTTTTTATAGATGGAATGCTGGAAGCTGCAGACAGATTGGAATATGACTGGGAATATGATGACGCATATGTGCCTCCCTTTACCTTTGCCGCAGATGATGTAAGAGCAGAGGATAATTATGAAGCAAATGAAGCAGCAACCATGATTTATCCCGGCGGAGAAGAAGGAAATAAGGGCGGTTACGGTGCATATAATCCCTATTTTGAATACAATGAAACCGAACATGTATATTACAGATATCAGGACGGCGAAGAGCAAATAGATGAATTAAACGGCGAACAGATTTCTGTAGCCAATGTAGTATTCCAGTATTGCCACGGTGAAGTCAGAGATGACCACGATTACTTGGCTTTTGGCGTACATGGCGAAGGCGATGCAATTGTTTTCACCGGTGGAAAAGTCATTAAAGGCACTTGGAAACGTTATGACGGTGATGCTACACCTGCTAAATTCTATGATGAAAAAGGTGAAGAAATTATCTTTAATCAGGGCAAGACTTGGATTTGCAACATCTGGCAGGAATACGGCGAGTTCGTAGAATACAACTAGACAACTGCATTAGACAATCAACTCAATATAACCAGTCAATTGCACCTGCGGTTTACAACCGCGGGTGTTTTGTGTATAATAACCCTTGTGAACCTTGATAACTGAATAAATATAAACTGTCATTGTTTCCCCATTTAGCGCCATGACCTTTCTAGACTCATTTACCGATACAGATTGATATCGATACAGCGGGAGTGAAAGGTTGACGAGGAAAAGAGTTATCGAAAATTCGGCGGATGCTCTTTCGTACAATCCGGTACGAGATATATCGACAAATATGCGGGTAACTGCAAAACAAATACGATATAGCGGATAAAGATTAAATGAATATACATATAAATATAATCGAACCAAAATATAGAAAGATGAGGAAACAATATGTGTGGAATTATTGGATATACAGGAAAAGGTAATGTGACTGAAATTATGCTGGATGCGTTGGAACTCTTGGAATACAGAGGCTACGATAGTGCAGGTATTGCTCTGATTAATGAGGAAGGTCGAACAAAGATTGCAAAATGTGCAGGCCGAGTAAAAGACTTGCGCGTGCTTTGTGCCAAGGAGAAACCTACAGGACAGTGCGGAATCGGGCATACACGCTGGGCGACTCATGGCGGTGTATGTGATGAGAATGCACACCCCCATAACTTTGGCAAGGTAACCCTGATTCATAATGGTATTATAGAGAATTACAGAGAGTTAACGGAGAAGTATGGACTTACCGGACAATTAAAATCTGAAACCGACAGTGAAATAGTAGCAGCTGTACTGGACCATTTTTATGATGGCGACCCCTATTCGGCAATACGGAAAACCGTTTTAAAGCTGAAAGGTACCTTTGCGCTGGCTATTTTGTTCGAAGACCAACCTGATAAAATTTACGCAGTACGAAATGTCAGTCCCATCGTGGCGGCAGTTGCACCGGACGGCGCAATGCTTTCTTCTGATGTGGCAGCAATCGTGCCCTTTACCTCGGATTACTTTGTTGTACCTGAGTTTCATGTGGTATGCCTGAGCCCTGACAAGATTGAGATGTTTGATTTGTCTGGTGATAAAGCCGAGATTGAATGGTTGAAGGTAGACTGGGACGTAAGCAGAAGTGGCAAGGGCGGTTATCCTTTTTATATGGAAAAGGAAATTATGGAGCAGCCACAAGTTATTAAAGCGACTATTTTACCCAGAATTACCGACGGAAAACCGGATTTTAGTGCAGAAGGAATCTCAGATACAACGTTGGCAAACTGTAAGAGAATTTGCGTCATTGCCTGCGGTACAGCAATGCATGCGGGTTTGGTAGGTAAAAGTCTGATACAGGCCATGATTGGTATTCATGTAGACGTGGTTATGGCTTCAGAATTTATGTATAATGATCCCATTGTAGATAAGGAAACGCTGGTTATCGCTATTTCCCAATCAGGTGAAACAATTGACACTTTGGAAGCACTGAAGTTTGCCAGAAAATGCGGTTCACCCAGTATCTCGATTGTTAACGTGAGAGGTGCTTCTATTGCGAGAGTCAGTGAGCATGTGATTTATACCTGTGCAGGTCCGGAGATAGCAGTGGCAAGTACCAAAGCATATACAACTCAGTTGGCAGTACTCTATTTATTAACAGCCAGAATGGCTATGGCAAGAGGAATGTGGGATGAAGAAACGCTGGATTCCTATATGAAGGAACTTCTTCGCGTGCCGGAAGTCATGGAAAAGGTGTTGGAGAAGCGTGAAGAAATTCACCGTATTGCAGATACAATCCTGAATGCCAGAGATGTATTCATGATAGGCAGAGGTCTGGATTATTCTATTTTATTGGAAGGCTCCTTAAAGCTGAAGGAAATCTCCTATATTCATTCTGAAGCGTATGCTTCCGGTGAATTAAAGCATGGTACAATTGCACTGATTACTGAAGATACGCCGGTCATTGCAGTGGTTACTCAGGATAAGCTCAAGAGCAAAGAATTCTCCAATATCAGGGAAGTACAATCCAGAGGCGCTAGAGTGTTACTGTTAATCAAGGAAAATGAAGTGCTGGAAGATAATGGTAGTTTCAGCAATATATGCAGACTTCCGGTTATGGAAGATGCCTTTATGGTTATGCCGGCTTCGGTCACATTGCAGCTGATTGCTTATTATGTCTCACTGGATAAAGGCTTAGATGTAGATAAGCCAAGAAACTTAGCTAAAGTAGTAACAGTAGAGTAAATAGTAGTAACAAATAAATATGAGGAAACAATGGCAGGTTCATTTATGAAGGAAGAAACTTTTTTGGCAGTAACGGTAAACCGCGAAGGATTTGAATACGATATTCATTCCTTGGTGAAGGCCTTTTTTCCGGCTTGTGAAGTAAAAGTGTTTGCAGGCGAGGTGGAGAAGGACGGCTCAGGCGAGGAACTGCCGGATTTAGACATCAAGTTTACGCAGGAGGCAATTTTCATTTCTCTGATTGGAGGAGAAGGGGGAAAAGCCTCCTTTTCTTGCAATAAGATAGAATTGACGGAAGACCTGCCCAGGGTAGAAGTGAAAAATCGCCTGAAGCAGCTGATTTATGTCACACTTTCGAATTATACACAACAAGAACTTCCATGGGGTACCTTAACAGGCATCAGACCTACCAAACTGACTATGACCATGCTGGAAGAAGGAAAAACATCAGAAGAAATTCTTCATTATATGAAGGAAACGTACTTCCTCAGCGACGCCAAAGCAGAGCTGGCATTGGAAATAGCGGGAAGAGAAAAGAAACTGCTGGATACATTACATTATGAGGATGGTTATAGCCTTTATATCGGAATTCCTTTTTGCCCCACCACGTGCCTATACTGTTCATTTACCTCTTATCCAATCGTATCTTGGAAGAAGAGAATTGGAGAGTATTTAGAGGCATTATTCAAAGAAATTGATATGGTGGCTGAAATTTACGGTAATAAAATATTGGACACCATTTATATCGGTGGGGGAACGCCTACCACACTGGAACCTGAAGAACTGGAGTTGCTGTTCAAAAAGCTGGAAGAAAATCTGAATTTATCGCACCTAAAAGAATTTACAGTGGAAGCGGGTAGAGCGGACAGCATCACTAAAGAGAAATTGCAAGTCTTAAAAGCACATGGAGTTAGCCGGATTTCCGTTAATCCGCAGACCATGAAACAGGAAACACTGGATTTGATTGGCAGACATCATACAGTAGAACAGGTCAAAACAGCATTTGCACTGGCTAGAGAAATAGGGTTTACCAATATAAATATGGACTTGATTTTAGGCTTGCCGGAAGAAACAGCACAGGATGTTACGAATACTATAAATGAGATCAAGAAATTGGGACCTGATAGTTTAACTGTACATTCATTGGCAATTAAGCGTGCTTCCAGACTTAGCCAGTGGATAGAGGAAAACGGAATATCGGAACTCAAAAATACAGAAGAAACCATGGAAATAGCGGCTCAGGGTGCCACGCAGATGCAAATGGTTCCGTATTATTTATATCGTCAGAAAAACATGTCCGGTAATTTTGAGAATATCGGTTATGCAACAGAGGGAAATTTCGGCATTTACAACATTCTCATAATGGAAGAAAAACAATCCATTATTGCCTTAGGAGCAGGAAGTATCAGCAAGCGTGTATATCAGGACGGCAGAATCGAGCGTTGTGACAATGTGAAGGACGTAGACTTGTATATCAGCAGAATTGAGGAAATGATAGAAAGAAAACGTAAATTACTAGAAGAAGCATAAAATAAGCACAGCATAAACTTTGTATAAGCATAGAATAAATGTAGATTAAATAGGGAAGGAATTTGTGTATGGGGAGAAGCCTATTGGCAAAAATAAAGGGAAAAGAATTATTTTTATTTAGTATAGCAACTGTACTTGTTTTGTATGTGGGTGCGTTTTGCCTGAATACGCCCAGGGAGATAGTGAGTGGCATGGTGGAAATTTTGCTGTCCAGAGATGCACTCATTACGGATTATTTTGAATTGGCTAATTATGGAGCGGCGTTGTTTAATGGAGCGACGGTATTGGCTCTGGCAATCGGACTGATTTGCCGTGTGAAGGTACCCTTCACCGGATTTACCATAGCAGTCTTGTTTATCAATCTTGGTTTTGCATTATTTGGAAAAAATCCATTGAACGTCTGGCCGATTATTGTCGGTACTTTTCTATATGCTAAGTTACATCGTTCCGGTATGAGCCGGTATATCTATACAGCCTTGTTTGGCTCCTGTCTGGCACCAGTCGTGACAGAAATTGTTTATCTTCTGCCTTTTTCACTTCCGGTTAATATGTTTTGCGCGATTGTTACAGGAATATTTGTAGGCTATGTGCTGCCGCCGCTTTCCATGCATACGGCATCTATGCACATGGGTTACAATTTATTTAATGTGGGCTTTTCCGCAGGTTTGTTGGCATTTGTGTTGGTATGTATTTTGCAGTCGGTAGGATTGACCAGCAGCACCGTCTTAATTTGGCGGGCAGGAAGACCAACCTGGTTGATTGTTGCTTTATATGCATATTTTTTGCTTACTATAGTATATGGATTTTGGATTAATGGTTGTTCCTTTAAAGGATGCGTCAGATTGCTGCGCCATCCGGGTCGTGCGGTGGCTGACTTCGTATTAATGGATGGAGTTGGCATTACGCTGATCAATATGGGAATCGTAGGAATTTTATGTATGACCTACATGCTGCTAATTGGAGGAGATTTGTCGGGTCCGGTTGTGGGTGCTATGCTGACGGCTTTTGGATTTGCAGCATTTGGTGTACATATCAGAAATTACATACCGGTGCTTGCAGGTGTATTTCTGTCAACATTCCTCAATCATTTGGCACCTACCACACCAGCAGTACAGCTGGGTGCTCTTTTTGCAGTAGGCCTTGCTCCGATTACAGGACAATTTGGAATATTTGCAGGTATGCTTGCAGGTGCCTTGCATGGCGTAGTGGTAGTCTGTACATCGTCTTTATATGGAGGGTTAAATCTATACAATGGCGGGTTCAGCACCGGTATGGTTGCGATTGTGTTAGTTCCAATTTTAGAAAGCTTTATGATTCGATTTAAGAAAAAGAGTTAAGTAGAAGCGTTATGTAAAAGAGTTAAGTAGAAAAGTTGAAATAGAACAGTCAATATTACAGGGGGTTATTGGTATGTTACATGAGGAAAAGAAGGTAGCTAAAATTGTAGAGGAAATGACCATGTTTTTCTTTACAATGGGAGCAGATGAAATCAGTTCGGAAATCAAGAAGCTGGAAGACAGCGTGGAAATTATTGTAGAGGCCAACTATCAGGCAGAGTTTGAATCCAAAATAGCAGGAATGGAACGCTATCTGAATGGACAAAAAAATGACGGCGTGGAAGATATTTATTGGGAACTGGCCGGTTCCGGTGACCCGGGAGAAACCAGCCAGCTGTTACTTGTAGGTATGATGATTGATGAAGCTAAGCTACAGATAGAAAATGACAGAGTGAAACTGACCATGTACCGCAAACGCACAGCCTAGTCACTCTGTGCTGATCCGAATCCGCATGCCTAGCTGATCATGCCGCCCAGCATGCCACTGCCGCAGCAAAGTACCAAGACAGTCAGAAAATGTGTAGTCAAGCCGCCAAATCCTTGATTTATCACCAGCGAGATAATCAGAAGTACACTAAAATATAGTAAGCCGATGAGCAGTCCCCAAAGAAATTTTCGATTGCCTTCTCGCTTGCCAAAGAGGAAGCCGGCCAGAAATGTCACTAGGACATAAACGATTATGATGCCAATAGAAACGATTTCTTCTGACAAGCTTAAACGATATAGCATCAGTGCCAACAGAAATAACAGTCCTGCGGTAAGTACATAGGAAATCAGCAGACATTTGAAGATAAAAATCAGTCTGTCATTGAATTGAATATTTTTGAACATGGTGGCCTCCTGTTATTCTACGAAAAGAGTTTATGAATTGTTTATATTTCAATCATATGTCTTAACTTGACAGAGAATACCCATCTATTGTAATATTTGCATAAGCTGCTGCCTATAATGGCAGTAAATAAACAAAAACAAGGAGTGATTTGAATTTGGATACCGATGGTGTCATACAGTTATTTGCTTTACTAGTGTTACTTTGTCTCTCTGCTTTCTTTTCATCAGCAGAAACAGCTCTGACTACATTAAACAGGGTCCGTCTTAAAGCGTTAGCGGATGATGGTAATAAGCGTGCGATTACAGCAATGAAGGTGCTAGATAAATATGGCAAGATGCTTAGTGCGATTTTAATTGCTAATAATGTTGTCAATATTTCAGCTTCTGCCTTGGCTACTACCTTGGCAATACGCATCAACTTATCTGTTGGTTTGGCGACAGGAATTCTTACGATTGTGATTCTTTTATTCGGAGAAATTACCCCCAAAAACATGGCTATGATTTATTCGGAAAAGCTGGCATTACTTTATGCAGGCATTATTTCTGCGATTATGAAAGTGATGACACCGGTTATTTTCGTAGTGGATAAACTGTCGGGATTACTGATGAAACTCTTACATATTGATGCCGGAAAAAAAGTTGCCATGACAGAGAATGAACTGCGAACCTATGTGGAGGTCAGTCATGAGGACGGCGTTATTGAATCTGAAGAAAGAGAAATGATTTATAACGTGTTTGACTTCAGCGATGCAGTTGCAAAAGATATTATGATTCCAAGAATTGATATGGCAACAATTAGCGAAGAGGCCGATTATGCTGAGATTATGGAACTTTTCAAATCCTGTATGTATACCCGTATTCCGGTTTATCGTGAAGATAAAGATAATATAGTAGGCTTAATTAATATAAAAGATTTTATTTTAATAGCTGATAAGGATAAATTTAAAATAAGTGATATCATCAGGGAAGCTTATTATACCTATGAATTCAAGAAAACAGCCGATTTGCTCATCGAAATGCGTGAAAAGCGCGTGAATGTATCTTTTGTGTTGAATGAGTACGGTGCCACAGTCGGTATGATTACGCTGGAGGATTTATTGGAAGAAATCGTAGGAGAAATCCGTGATGAATATGATGGTGATGAGGAAGAATTGATTCAGGAAATTGAGGAAAAGACGTATTTGGTGGAAGGCAGCATGAAACTCAGCGACATCAATGACGAACTTGGAACAGATCTGACATCAGAAGATTATGATTCGATTGGCGGATTAATTATAGAAAATTTAGACCGACTTCCCGAAGATGGAGAAACAATTGCCACAGATCAGGGCATTATCCTTCAGGTTAAGGGCGTGAATCAAAACAGAATATCCAAGGTACTTATGACCTTGCCTGCCGATGCTGCGGAACAGGAAGAACATGCAAAAGAATTAACAGCGAAAGAAGAATCCTCTAAAGCTGTTGAAGAAATAAAGAATGCTGAAGAAACAAAGAATGATACCGAAGACGGAAAGTGAAATTCGTGAAAATCTTCAGAAAATAACTTTCCCAAATGACAGTTATATGCTATACTGTATAAAAATTAAATGAAGCTTCTGTTGCGAAAGTGAACAGAGAATATAAAGTAAGGAGATACCATCATGAAACGTATTAAAACATTAACAACCAGAGACTTAAAAGAATCCATGAAAAAAGGCGGATGTGGCGAGTGCCAAACTTCTTGCCAGTCAGCTTGCAAGACCTCTTGTACAGTAGGAAACCAGAGCTGTGAAAAGGTAAAATAAGTACAGGTAATGTGATAGTGACTATAAGCAGCGACATTGAGTCGCTGCTTATTATACGTGAAAGGAACTAATGTGATACATCAATATAAAAATAACGGTTACAATATTGTGCTGGATGTGAACAGTGGATCGGTGCATGTAGTGGATGATGTGGTCTATGATATGATTCCACTGATGGAAACAGATTCCTCAGAAAAGATGTTGCAGAAATTAATCAACACAAAGGAACTGCAGGAGAAATATTCAAAAGAAGATATTGCAGATGCTTTTGCACAAATATTGGAATTGAAAGATGCCGGGATGCTTTATGCCCCGGATATTTATGAAAATTATATAATCGATTTCAAGAAGCGGGAAACAGTAGTCAAAGCACTTTGCCTACATATTGCCCATGACTGTAATCTGGCTTGTCAGTACTGCTTCGCTGAAGAAGGCGAATACCATGGCAGACGTGCGCTGATGAGCTTTGAAGTAGGAAAAAAGGCGTTGGATTTTCTGGTAGCCAATTCAGGTAACCGGGTAAATCTGGAGGTGGATTTCTTTGGCGGAGAGCCACTCATGAACTGGCAGGTCGTTAAAGATTTGGTTCAATATGGACGAAGCTTGGAAGAACCTTATAATAAGAAGTTTCGCTTCACCCTGACTACCAATGGAATTCTGCTTAATGATGAAATTATGGAATTCGCCAATAAGGAAATGTCCAACATCGTGCTGAGTATTGACGGACGTAAGGAAATCAATGACCGCATGCGTCCTTTCAGAAGCGGACTTGGCAGCTATGACATGATTGTGCCGAAGTTTCAGAAGGTGGCGGAGAGCAGAAAGCAGATGAATTATTATGTGAGAGGTACTTTCACACGCAATAATACAGACTTTTCCAAGGATGTATTACATCTGGCTGATTTGGGCTTTCAGCAGATATCGGTGGAACCGGTGGTTGCACAGCCGACTGATGATTATGCACTTCGCAGTGAAGATTTGCCCAAATTAATGGAAGAATACGACCGTTTGGCCGTCGAATTGTTGAATAGAAGAAAAGCAGGAAAAGGTGTTAATTTTTTTCATTTTATGATAGACTTGGAAGGTGGACCTTGCGTAGCCAAAAGGCTGTCAGGGTGCGGCTCCGGGACAGAATATCTAGCAGTCACACCATGGGGGGATTTGTACCCGTGCCATCAGTTTGTAGGACAGGAAGAGTTCCTGATGGGCAATGTGGATGACGGAATTATCAAAACAGAAATTCGGGATGAGTTTAAAACCTGTAATGTATATGCCAAGCAGAAATGCAGAGACTGCTTTGCTAAGTTTTACTGCAGCGGTGGTTGTGCCGCTAATTCCTACAATTTCCATGGACACATTAACGACACGTATGATTTGGGTTGTGAATTACAAAAAAAGCGTATTGAATGTGCAATTATGATAAAAGCGGCCTTGGCCGAAGCAGAAGGAGAAGAAAGTAATGAAGAAGAATAAAGCAATTATTATTTTGCTGGTAACATTGTTGCTGTTAGGTGGCTTTGGTTATACAGCAGCGGTAGGTTTAGGAGCAGATGGCTCCGGTTCAGCTGCCAGCATTAATTTGGGTCTTGACCTGGAAGGCGGAGCAAGTATTACCTATCAGGTAATTGGCGACGAAGCACCCAGCAAAGAAGCCATGGCCGATACCATTTATAAACTGCAAAAGCGTGTGGAAGGCTATAGTACAGAAGCGGTTGTGTATCAGGAAGGTGCCGATAGAATTAATATTGAAATTCCCGGAGTGTCAGATGCAAATGCGATTCTGGAAGAACTCGGCAGACCCGGTTCCTTGTATTTCATATCACAGACAGATGCAGACGGAAACCTGAATTATCAGGTTGTAACAGATGCTTCAGGGAACTATATGGTAGATGAAGACGGTAGCGTTGTTTATCAGTTGCTGAAAGATATTGATATTTTACTGGAAGATGGTTCCGTTAAATTAGAAGGTACAGATGTGAAAACCGCACAGCCCGGTTCCTTCTCAGATAGCATGGGTAACAGTGAATTTGGTGTAGATTTGACCATGACCGAAGAAGGCGCTAAGAAGTTTGCTGATGCTACAACAAATGCATACCAAAAGGGTGAATCCCTTGCTATTTATTATGACGGAGGAATTATCAGTGCTCCCAATGTTCAAACAGTGATTAATGATGGTAAAGCACAGATTACCGGCAACTTTACCTATGATTCTGCTGAAAAGCTGGCTTCAACTATTCGTATCGGTGGATTACAATTAAAACTGGAACAGCTTCATTCTAAAATCGTAGGCGCGCAGCTTGGTGAAGAAGCAATTTCTACCAGTATTAAAGCAGCTGTTGTAGGTTTTATTATTATTGTAATATTTATGCTTGCAATTTATTATGTAGCAGGTCTGGCAGCTAGCTTGGCACTGGGTCTTTACGTTGAATTAATGATTATTTTACTGGATGCTTTTGAGATTACCTTAACACTTCCAGGTATTGCGGGTATCATTCTCTCGATTGGTATGGCAGTAGATGCAAACGTTATTATCTTTGCTCGTGTCAGAGAAGAAATTGCAAAAGGTAAGACAGTGCAGTCCGCTATTGAAATCGGATTTAAGAAAGCAACTTCTGCCATTGTAGATGGCAACCTGACAACCTTAATTGCAGCGATTGTATTGGGTGTGATGGGAACCGGTTCCGTGAAGGGATTTGCAGCTACACTGGCACTTGGTATTATTCTTTCCATGTTTACCGCTATGGTTGTAACAAGACTGATTCTGAAGGCATTGTTTGCAATTGGTTTACAGAGCCCGAAACTCTATGGTACAGCCAGAGAAAGAAAACCCATTAACTTTACTTCTAAGAAGGGTATCTT
>CAZNAP010000055.1:0-8332 GCA_964571145.1 uncultured Lachnospiraceae bacterium
TCCAATAAAACTAATATTCCCATGTTTTTTACCTCTGTTTGTTATAGACAAATTCATATTTATTAACGTCTGCGTGAATTCTTATTATTTTGCGTATTTTTTTGTTCCTTTTTTGAAGGTTCCAAAATGCCCGCCATGATACCACAGATTGCTCCGGTTACGAATGGATCGGCGTTATTGCTGAGTACTTCGTATGCTCCTATACTTCTGATTAAGTTCTTAGTGTTTTTTCTATCCATCATCTTCGATTCCTCCTTTGAAATAACTGTTTTGCTTTTTGTTACAACCTAACTATATATAATTTCAAGTCCTATAATCCTCTCTTGAACTTCGTACACTTGTTCTTGTTTGTTCACCTAAAATCGTTTTTTTCTGCAAAAAAACAAGAGCCGAAATGGCTCTTGTTTAACTCATACTTTGCAAACCGCTATTTTTTCACATATCTTTGGTTTCTACTATTAGGTTTATCTGGAATGGTTCGAACCACTAACCCTAACGCAAGTGCTGGATTCAGGTAGTTCTTTCGAAATGTCTCTCTTGATTTTAATCCCAGAAGATTCATAATACTGACTGCACTGTATGGCACTTCAAAGTCCATAATGTCCATCATCTTTTTTACATAATCTGTGAGTGTATCATCTGGTTTGCGGACCTGAGCAATTACTTCTACTAAAATATTATCAATCTGCTCAAGAATAAATTCTATAAACACATTAGCTTCTCCATTGACATGGCACTGTGCAATTGCATCATAATATCCTTCTTGGAATTTTTCAATCTGGCTTTCAATGGGAATATACTCAAACGCAGAATTCCATTTTGATAAGATAACCGTATGCCACAGTCTTGCTGTTCTTCCATTTCCATCGGAAAAAGGATGAATAAAAACAAACTCATAATGAAATACGGCACTCAAAATTAATGGATGTACCTTTGTGCTATTTTTTTCCATCCAGCTAAAAAGATCTTTCGTCAAACCTGGAACAAGACGTGGCGGTGGTGCCATAAAAATACACTGGTCACCATTAAAAACGCCTTCATCTCCCTGACGAAAACGGCCAGCTTCTAAATCCAACTTATTTTCCATCACACCGTGAATCTTCAATAAATCCTTGATTTTATATGGATTTACCACACCCATCATTTCATATGCTTCATATGCATTTTTAACTTCCTGTATCTCACGCTCTGGGCCTAATACAAGTCTACCATCAATAACATCCTTGACCGCACCGATAGACAGTGAATTTGCCTCTATCTTCAGCGAAGAATGAATAGACCTAATTCGGTTATTTCTTCTTAAATGTGGTTTTGAATCTAAATTATGATAAACATCAATTTTCCCCAGCTTCTCAGAAATCGAAGAAACAAGATTCAACATCTTTTCTGTCAATGAATAGGGTGGTTTGTATTCTTCCATATTGTCACCTCGACTTGCTTATTATCTTGCTTATTATCTTACCATATTTTTGAGAAAATATCATCTATTCTAATCTATCTTTTTTAGAAACCGGTCTTCTGTAATCATTCCAAAACAAAAACCTCATCAGGCATCTCTACCCAATGAGGTTCATTATTTAAGCTGCTTTTTCTTTAAAGGAAATCTTCAGTGCCACTGGTGTAACAACCGCTGATACTACAATCAGCACGATAATCGGTGCCAGATATTTCGTATCTAAAACGCCTGTATCAATTGCCTTCTGCGCAACAATCAGTGCAACCTCACCTCTTGTCATCATTCCAAGTCCAATTCGAATGGAATCCTTTGTCTTGAAGCCGGATACTCTGGATACCAAACCGCAGCCAATTAATTTGCTGAGTAGTGCCACTAAAATCAAAGCAATCGTAAACCACAGTAAGGAAATACTAAAGGAGTTCAAATTTGTCTTCAATCCAATTGATGCAAAGAAAATTGGTCCGAAAAACATATATCCTGTGGAATCGACTTTCTTCTCTATATACTCGCTGGATTTCAGATTGCAAAGCATAACTCCGGCACAATAGGCACCTGTAATATCTGCAATACCAAAAAATGTCTCTGCTGCCCACGCCAGCCCGAAGCAAAGTGCTACTCCATAAACTGCTACACGCTGTGAATCTTCATGATTTTTGAACAATTTTGGTGCAAACTTATTAATCAATATTCCCAAAACAAACGCAAGTGCAAAGAACAGAACCGTCTTAATAAGTGTCATGGCGATTCCGCCACCGCCACCACCATCTGCACTGCCGCCGCCTGCCATATTAGAAACAATTGTCAACACAATAATACCTAGAACATCATCTATAATCGCTGCTGAAATAATCGTAGTTCCAACTGCGCCCTGCAGTTTCCCCAAATCGCGCAATGCAGCAATGGTAATGCTGACAGAAGTTGCCGTCAAAACCGTTCCAATAAATAATGCTGCTCCAAATTCAGGCGTGCCCGGTGACGCAAATCCATTAAACACCATATAGAGAAGCGCCCAAAAAACAACGGCATAATAACGCCACCTGTTGCAATGAGAAGCGATTTCAGACCTGCATTTTTCAAATCTTTCAGATTGGTGCCAAGTCCTGCATAAAACATCAAAAGGATAACGCCGATTTCTGCCGCCTTATCCAAAAAATTATTGCCACTAATTAACCCAAGTAAACTGGGGCCAATCAGCAATCCCGCAAGAAGTTCTCCAACTACCGGAGGAATGTTAAACAAATGGTCACTCACAACTAGTAGCCAACTACTCTCGCATGCTGGCCGAGAAAGCCGACCTACCTGAAGACCAGCAACGGCAATTTTACTATATTGCATTGTTGCATGATTGTGGCAAATGCTATATTCCAGATGAAATACTAAAGAAACCCGGGAAATTAACCCCCGAGGAATTTGAAATCATTAAGAACCATACTGTAAAAGGTGCTGAAATGATGGAACAATTTGAATCCATCGAGCATATCCGGGATGGCGTCCTTTACCACCATGAACGTTATGATGGCAAAGGTTATCCAACCGGTTTAGAAGGTGAAAACATTCCATTAATTGCACGAATCATCTGCATTGCCGATTCATTTGATGCTATGAATAGCCGTAGATGCTATAGAGATGCGCTTACAGAGGAAAAAATCTTGTCGGAAATTGAGCTTAATAAAGGTAAACAATTCGGCCCTACATTAGCAGACTTGTTCCTCGATCTAATTCATGATGGAAAAATAACCTTTAACAGATTTACTTCTCCTGAATATGAAGGAACTAATTAATCAAAATGTGCTGAAACTGCTTTGAGGTTTTCCACAATCGGTAAATGCTGTGGGCATACTCGCTCACACTGACCGCATCCAACACAGTCTTTGGCCTTGCCAAATTTCTCTGTCAGCTTTGCATAATTAGTAAAATTAACCGTCCAACCCTTTTCCGCAATATCTTCACGCATATCTTCATTATAAAGGGAGAAGTACTGTGGAATTGCAATCTTCATTGGACAACCTTCCGTACAATAAGAACAACCTGTACAAGGAACCGTAATTTGTCCATTAATAATCGATGCTGCATCGTGACACAAAGCTTTTTCCTGTTCGTTTAAAGGCGTAAACTCCGACATATAACTCAAGTTATCTTCCATTTGTTCGGTGCTTGACATGCCTGATAAAACTACCATGACATTATCCAAAGATGCAGCAAAACGAATTGCCCAGCTCGGTACTGACATCTTGGAATCATAATCCATGAATAGCTTTTCTGCTTTTTCCGGTACGTGTGCCAACGTTCCACCTTTGACGGGTTCCATGACAATAACCGGTTTTCCGTGTTTAACGGCAACTTCATAGCACTTACGTGATTGTACCCACTCACTTTCCCAATCCAAATAGTTAATCTGCAACTGAACAAACTCCATTTCCGGATGCTTGGTCAGTATCTCATCTAATAATTCAGCCGAATTATGAAAAGAAAATCCTGCATGCTTCACAAGCCCTTTAGCCTTTTTCTCCAGTAACCAGCCAAAACAATCAAACTGTTCATATTTTCCAAGCATAGATTCTTCTATTCCGTGAAGTAGGTAATAGTCAAAATAGCCAGCACCCGTCTTTTCCAGCTGCGTAGTAAAAACATTTTCACGCTCTTCTTCTGACTCAAAAAAACCTGCGTGCAACTTTGTTGCCAATGTGAAGCTATCTCTTGGATATCGGTCCACCAAAGCAACTTTTGCCACATTTTCGCTGGCAAACCCATTGTACATCCATGCAGTATCAAAGTATGTAAATCCCTTTTCCATAAAGGCATCTACCATTTGCTTCACTTGCTCAATATCCACATTGGCTGCATCGGTTTTATCCAATAATGGCATACGCATTAACCCAAATCCCAATTTCTTCATTTCTGTACCCTCCGTTTTCGATAGTTTTCTATTCCTTGTTGTAATCGTTGCAGTCCGTCGTTCAAAAGAACCTTAGGACAGGCAATATTCATACGCAAAAACATCTTTCCATTTTGACCAAACTCGCTGCCGGCCATAAGCCACAAACCAGTTTCACGACGAATTTCACTTGCAAGTTCATCTGTATCCGGTTTGATTTCCGAACAATCCAGCCATAATAAAAATGTTGCCTGTGACGATACCACCTTAATATCTGGAATTTTTTGGTTTACATAACAAATAACCGCCTGCTTATTTTCATACAAATAGCTGCGCAGTTCATCCAGCCATGCTTCACCCTTCGTATAAGCAGAAATTGTTCCGACTACAGCGAAATCATTGGGTTCAGCAACTTCGTCTGTATTCAGCGCACGCCAAACCTTGTGACGCAGAACCGTATTTGGAATCGCCACTGCTGCTGTTTGCAGTCCTGCCAAATTAAATGTCTTAGTAGGTGCCAGACACGTGATACTGTTATTTTTACAATCTTCCGAAACAGACGCAAACGGTACATATTCCAATCCCGGATCAGTTATATCTCCATGTATCTCATCAGATATGACGATTACGTTATGTTTCACACACAGGCTACCGATTCTTGCAAGCGTTTCCTTATCCCAAATTTTGCCAACCGGATTGTGCGGATTACAGAGAATCATCAGCGTTGTCTGTGGATTCGATAACTTACATTCCAGATCATCAAAATCAATATGATACGCCTGATTTTCATAAATCAATGGATTCTCCAATACACGCCTGCCATTATTCAAAATGGAATTGAAGAAGATATTAAAGACCGGTGTTTGCAGCAATACATTCTCATTGGGCGCGGTTAATCTGCGGACCATACTCGAAATAGCAGGAACAATACCTGTCGTAAAAATCAGCCAATCCTTTTCCATTTCAAAATGATATCTACGAGACCACCAGCCAATATAGGCTTGACTCCATTCCTCCGGAACAAGTGCATAGCCGAACACGCCATGTTCAGCGCGCTTGATCATATCCGCTTTAATTTCCGGTGCAGTTTCAAAATCCATATCCGCCACCCACATGGGCAGCTCATTGCCTGACACATCCCATTTAAGCGAAGCGGTGTTCATCCTGTTGACAGGCAAATCGAAATTGTATTTCATGACAAGAACTCCTTCCCGATTAGTAACTCATGATTCGTCGCTGGGTGACTAGTCGTTCGGTGACTATGCACAGACTGTACATTTTATTTTATCTTTGCAAGAAAGATTTCCTTTGCAAGCCGAATTGTCTTTGCATATAATGACAGTTTTGGTCGGGTCCACTTTATCTTTATCCACGATTAATTCCTTGATAGAGTCTGCTCTTATGATGCCGCTTGTAGGATTGAGCACACTGTCTATGGTGCTGCAAATGTCTGCATCTACTGTAGAATACTCGAAAGCAAGTGTTGTATTAATCAGTTTGCAGTTCTTCATCACCAGATTGTCGATGTAGCACATTCCCTGCAGGCTTTCTACTGTACAGTTAATTAATGTCAGGTTCTTGGCATTCCATCCCAAATACTCCCCGGATATAAATGAATCGTATACTGTCACATTTTCACTATTCCAAAAAGCATCTTTGGAAAGAAGTTTAGAATTGTGTATTTCCACGTTTTTAGCACCGTCAAAGGAGTAATTTCCATAAAGTGTTAAGTTGTGAATTGTCATGTTTTCGCTGTTCATGGCGAAGTAGTCACCCTTGGCGGTAATGTCCGTCATTTTTACGCCATTACAGTTCCATAGTGTTTCTGCTGCATTCGGAAAAGACACTCTATTCAGGCTAACATTTTGGCACCTGCGAAAATTCTTGGGTGATTCGATTGCAGAATCTTCTATTGAAATATGATTGGTGTACCACACGCCTGCTCTGGCCATTTCAAACCAGGTACAATCTTTCACTGTAATATTTTGTGAATACCAAAGCGGATATTTCCATTTAAACATGCTGCCTATCAACTCAATATCACTGCTTTCCTTGAGCGGCGACTCTCCGTCTGCAAAAATACCGTCGATAATTCTTAGATTCTTTCCTTGAAATAATGCTCTTTCTCCTGTAAATAATCTCTGTTTATATTCAATATAATTTTGCATCATCTAATTTCTCCTTTGTTGTCTTTTCAAAACATAATCACTAAACCATTTTCATTATAATCAACTATACCTAAAAAATCCAATGCTTATATCAAATACACAGCTATGCATTTTACGCATAGCTGTGTAGTATATAATTTGTTATATGTAGTATGTAATGTGAATTAATTCGGCATAATCTTCCTAAGTTTGGCTTTGACTCTTTGCAGGGCGTTATCGGTAGACTTGTCGTCTTTTCCCAACAATTTCGCTATTTGACCATATTTCATACCGGTCAAATATAAATCCAGAACTTCTTTTTCAAAGCCACTTAATTCCTCATCAATTGCCTTTTCCAGCAGCTCTACATTTTCTCGATCTATCAGCATTTCCTCAGGATTTTGCTCCTTTTTGGAAATAATGCTGTTAATCAATTTCCACTCATCTCCTTGCTCCATTTCCTTATCGGAAGAACTTGAATACAAAGAAATATAGGTATTGAGAGGAGCGTGTTTTTGCCTGCCTGCAGCTTGAATAGCCGTATATATTTGTCTGGAAACACATAAATCTGCGAAGGTGAAAAAACTGGCATCCCGACCGGTATCGTAGTCTCTAATGGCTTTAAACAGGCCAATCATCCCTTCCTGAATCAGGTCTTCTTTGTCAGCACCCAAAATATACATGGAACCAGCCTTGCTGCGTACAAGATCTTTGTACTTATCCATTATATAATCTGTAATAGCATCTTCTCCGTCGCGTAGGCGAATAATCAGCTCTTCATCACTGCTTTCATCATAATACTTTGGCATTAACTCTCTCCTTGTACTACTCTACTCGCGCCTGTTCTGATTCGGCAAGTTCCTGTTGTGCGTAAATCTGTATTACTTCTGCTGCAATATGCTGTGCCAAAATATCATACCCTGCCTGATTGCAATGTACGCCGTCCGGCATATAATTGAAAATTACAGCAGCATCATGGCTGTCCAGGATATTGGAATTATATAAATCAATAACAGGATATTCATGTTCTACTGCCAACTGCTTAATTGCATTGACAATGGTACTTTGCGGCAACAGATAATCCCTTTCTTTTCTTAACACATCGTGTAAAACATTAGGCAGCGGAGTCATGAAAATAATCATTGCATCCGGATAATCTGTCTTTAAATCGCGCATTAATTCATCTAAATCCCCATAAAAAGTATTAGGCTCTCGATTTTCCATGCTGCCAAAATCTTCGTTTGTCACACAAAATCCGTCATTCGTGCCACCCATAACCAAAATCAATTCTGTTCCTTCCGGAATGGCTTGATAACGGTCTACAAATGCATTCTCCCAATAACGGCCAATGGAGGAACCACCGATTCCCAAATTCGTGACATCCTTTGTTCCCAGCCATTCTTGTAAACGAGCCGGGTAAGCATATTGCTGATAATTCTCCATATCTTCCAAATTAGCCGCTGCCGTGATGCTATCACCCAGACAAGCTACTGAAATATCTGAAAAGTCTTTTGTGCGATTCTGAATAATTTCGACATCAACTAAATTTTGTTCCGTAGTTTCGATATAGGAAGTGCGTATTTTCCGCTTCTCCTGAAGCGTATTTCCAGATACAGTATCATTTACCGATTCAGTTTCATTGCCTGATACAGTTTCGTTGCCTGATACGGTTTCATTGCCTGAGACTGTTTCATTTCCCGATACAGTTTCGTTTCCCGATACCGTTTCATTGCCTGAGACTGTCGCGTTTCCTGATACCGTTCCATTGCCTGAGACTGTTTCATTACCTGAGACGGTTTCATTGCCTGAGACTGTTCCTTCTGAACCATCTCCCATCATTTCACCGGTATCTTC
>CAZNAP010000055.1:8432-14888 GCA_964571145.1 uncultured Lachnospiraceae bacterium
CATTGCCTGAGACTGTTCCTTCTGAACCATCTCCCATCATTTCACCGGTATCTTCACCCTCTATATCATCGCTCATTTCATCAGATGGGAGTGACTCTATCGGTGTTTCCGGCTCTTCCATATTCTCGAAAAATTCTTTATTTTCTTCAATAAATGCTTCTAATGCTGCTTGATCTTGAGATATTTCGGAAATGGTAGTTTGTATACTATAAACATCGGCATATGCCTGTTCATATTTCTCTACACGTTCCTTTTCCCATTTCTGAGCATGATAATAATCCAGGCCTTTATCAATTCCGACTGCTACTATCATAATTACGACCATGGCGATAATCATGAGTAAAACTTTATTAATCTTTCCCATTTACACTCCGCTTAACTCAATCTTTGACGCACAATTTCATAAGCCAGCACGCCGGCTGCTACAGATGCATTCAAAGAATCAACATCACCTTTCATAGGAATAGCGGCAACCATATCGCACTTTTCTTTCACAAGTCGTCCGACACCTTCGCCTTCGCTACCAATGACTAATCCAATTGGTCCCTTTAAATTCAAATCGTACATCCTAGTACCATTCATGTCTGCACATACGAACCAAAGACCTTTATCTTTAAGCTCTTCTATGGTTTTCGCCATGTTAGTTACTTTTGCAACCGGTGTATAATTTAGTGCACCAGCGGATGTTCTTGCTACCGTTGCCGTCAAGCCTGCTGCCCGATTCTTAGGAATAACCACTCCATGAGCACCTACCAAATTGGCGGTTCTAATAATGGCTCCCAAATTATGCGGGTCCTCAATATTATCCAAAAAGAAGATAAACGGCGGCTCGCCTCTTTTGCCTGCCAACCAGAACATGTCCTCAATTTCAGCATACTTATAAGCCGCTGCACAAGCTATAACGCCTTGATGTCTGCCGGTTTCCGACATTTGATCCAGTCGCTCTTTCGCAACGTACTTCACCATGGTATCCTGTTTCCTGGCCTCACGCTTAATTGTCATAATCGGACCGTCTTGAATACCATCCTGTATATAAACTCTGTCAATTGTCTTGCCAGACCGAAATGCCTCAATAACCGCATTTCTACCTTCTATTGTAAATTCGTTTTCTTCCTGCTTACGTTCAATTACATCTTTTTTATTTTCTTCCACAAATATACCTTCTCTCTGTATGACTAGTCACTCGGTACTTATCAGCTGTTTTACAAATCAATAACATGCTAATTTTACCACTTTACAGGGCTTTTTACAACATAATAAAAGACAGAGTCTACACTGACTCCGTCTTTGATATTAGCTCTTCGATTTTACATGTCTACGTTATGTAAGCCTATTTTGGTTAATTCCAACACGCGTTCCATGCGGTCACACAGATATAAGTATCCAACCAGCGCTTCCAGACCGGTTGCTTTCTTGTATTCATTTACCGTAGCATTTTTAGCCATGGTATAGGACTTGGCATTTCTGCCTCTTTTATATACTGCCAGTTCTTCCTCTGTTAATTGGTCTAAAATGCTTTCAACCAGCTGTGCCTGTGCAGGTGCACTGACATACTTAATGGTTTGGTGATGCAGTTTGTTGGCAGAAGTGTTGCCCTTCTCAACTACAATCGTTCGGATGATTAAGTCATAGATTGCATCTCCGATATACGCAAGTGTAAGAGGTGAATAGGTTCGAATATCCACCTCTTTTAATTCAAAACTCTTTTTAATTGACGCTATTAAGCTTAAGCTCTCTTCCATTTAACACCTTCTCTTGTATCTTCAAGAATAATTCCTTTATCCAGTAATTCCTGTCTAATTTCATCAGCTCGGCCGAAATCTTTTGCTTTGCGAGCTGCCTGACGGGCTTCTATTAACGCCTCAATATCAGAGTCCAGCATCTCCTGCTTCTTCTCTACCAGTAAACCACAAATATCGGAAAGAGTCATGATTTCATCCTTTAATACTTTCAGATATTCCTTGCTGCTTTGCTCATTTGTATTGGTATTTACAAATTTTACCAATTCGAAAATCGCTGCCAAGGCATCTGCTGTATTGAAGTCATCATCCATAGCCTCATCAAATTTTGCAATGAATTCTTTTGCAGCTTCAACTTGCTTCTTTTCGTCTTCATTCATTTCATTTGATGATGCGTTTTCCAATAAATAGTTCAGATTGCTGACACTGGTTACAATTCTGTCGTATCCATTTTGTGCTGCTTCCGTTAAATCGGCACTGAAATTCAGCGGACTTCTGTAATGCGCTGAAAGCATAAAGAAACGAAGTACCTGTAAATCATATTTTTCACTGATATCTCTGACTGTGAAGAAGTTACCTGCAGATTTAGACATCTTCTTATTATCAATATTCAAAAAGGCATTGTGCATCCAGTATTTAGCAAAAGGCTTGTCGTTAGCTGCTTCAGACTGTGCAATTTCATTTTCGTGGTGAGGGAATACCAAATCTTCCCCCCCTGCATGGATATCAATTTCTTCTCCCAAATACTTTTTACTCATAACGGAACACTCAATATGCCAGCCGGGACGTCCATTGCACCAAGGTGCTTCCCAGTACGGTTCTCCGTCTTTCTTGGGTTTCCAAAGCACGAAATCTAAGGGGTCATCCTTCTGGTCTTCGCCAGATACTAAAAGAGAACGATTACCGCCTCTTAAATCATCCAAGTTTTTATGGGAAAGCTTTCCATATTCTTTAAAACTTCTGGTACGGAAATATACGGTTCCGTCTGCTGCCGCATAAGCATGTCCTTTTTCGATTAATGTGGCAATCATATCCAACATTCCACAAATTTCTTCCGTTGCCTTGGGATGCGTAGTTGCAGGTTTTACATTCATAGCCTGCATATCTTTTTTGCATTCGGCAATATAACGCTCGGAAATAACGGAAGCATCTACACCTTCTTCAATTGCTTTCTTAATAATCTTATCATCCACATCGGTGAAATTAGATACATAATTTACTTCCAGCCCTTTGTGTTCCATATATCTTCTGACTGTGTCAAAGACAATCATGGGACGGGCATTTCCGATATGAATCAGATTGTATACGGTGGGTCCGCATACATACATTTTCACCTTGCCCTCTTCCAAGGGTACAAACTCTTCTTTTCTCTTAGATAATGTATTGTAGATTTTCATAATGTCTCTCCATTTCTTTTATTGCTTTCTCATTTCATGTAATTCTCTTTCCAAATCAATCATGCGATTGGTCAGTTCCACATTGGCATGATGCAAGGCACTTAAGTCTTCTTTAACAGGATCTGGCAAATGTACTTGATCCATTTCCTCTTGCGGCAAAGACTCATTATTACGTTTCACCACTCGCCCAGGAACACCTACTACGGTAGAACCAGGCGGTACTTCTTCCAACACCACACTTCCGGCACCTATCTTAGAATTATCACCGATTGTGAAGGAACCTAATACTTTCGCTCCTGCACTAATCATGACATTATTTCCAATGGTGGGATGACGTTTTCCTTGTTCTTTGCCTGTTCCACCTAATGTTACTCCCTGGTAAAGAGTCACATTATCTCCAATAATCGTTGTTTCTCCGATAATTACACCATTCCCATGGTCGATAAAAAAGCCTTTTCCAATCTGCGCTCCGGGATGAATTTCTATTCCCGTTTTGCGAACGCCTCTTTGAGACACCCACCTTGCCCAGAAATAATGACCTTTCACATATAGCTTATGAGCCAATCGGTAATGCATCATGGCCTTAAAGCTGGGATACAAAAAAACTTCCATGGAAGAATGAATGGCCGGATCACGCTGCCGTATGACTGCAATTTCTTCTTTGATTCTCTTTATAAAACCCATCTGAGTTGCCCCTTTCCACACAGTAGCCGTTTGGCTGCTGCTTAGTCACTCGGTGACAAAATAAAAAAGGATAACTTTCATCTCTAGAGACGAAGTTATCCGCGGTTCCACTCTAATAGAGGCATTGCCTCCACTCAAAAGCACGTAACGTGTGTAAACGTATTCAGATACTGAAGGATGAATGACCTTGTTCCCCGAATCAGCTCCCGGATGCACTTCTATTATCTCCCTGCAGGAATGCTTTCAGCCGGTGACACTCCTTCTCTGCCGCACTTACGATAATATACTCTTTCCGTTCTAAGCCTTTATTCATAGATGCTTACGGCATTGCTACCGATTAGTTATAGATTTAGCATATGCAAAAGTGCTGATTTTGTCAACTTAATTTTTAATTTGGAATACGCCATTGCTTCTGGTTCTGTCCTGTGTTATAGTCAAGGCAAGCAATGAATTCAATATTCTTTTTCTATATTTCTATCTGCTGAATCTTCAGCAGTCTTAAGTTACAGAACTCCTTGCTTATATCCCAAAACAGCAGCAGGGAGGCGGCAAATTCTTCCTGCAAATACCGAAAGGAAGAATTGCATATGAAAAATGAAACAAAAACACTGACATTAAATGAGGTCAGTGGAGTAACGCAGCAAGTTGAAATCAATCTAAGTGATTTCGCCCTGTTCTTATCTGTAGCACAGTGTCCGCCTGCCTATGAGGCAATCCTCAGTATTGTTATGAATGAAATGGATTTAGAACTGGTGGATGTGAAAATGGAACGCGTGGTTCTGAACAAAGAAGGAAAACGTGGAATCAGACTGGACGCATGGGCACAGGATACGGAAGAGCGCCAGTACGCTACGGAAATGCAGAATGATATTACGAAAGATGATGTGAAGAAACGATCCAGATATTACCAATCTCTTTTAGATTCACCAATTCTAAAGTCAGGAAAGAATACAAAGTATAAGTATTTACCTTCAACTTTTGTTATTTTTATTACGCAAGATGACATTTGGGGACTGGACAAGGCGATGTACACCTTTACCGAAAGATGCGTAGAAGTACCGGAATTGGAGCTGGGAGATGGAACCAAGAAAATCTTTTTAAATATGACTAGCAAGAACGGCAGAGATGAATTAATTAGTTTGTTACAGTATATGAAGAAAACCGATTTAAAAAATCCAGAGATTATTATACAGGATAAGCGAATCAAGAAACTGGATGAAATAGTACAAGAGGTCAAACAATCAGAAGAATGGGAGGCTGTCAGTATGAGTATTTGGGAACTTGGAATGGAAAAGGGAATAACAGAAGGTGCAATTATTAAGGGTATTGCCATTGTTCGGAAGAATAAGGCGCGACATTTGGATGCCGCTGAGATTGCACAGTTTATGGATATGGATGAAAGAGAAGTGGAAGACATCTTTGCTTTGATTGAGGAAAATCCGAATGCTTCTGATATGGAAATTGCTGAATTAATGAAAGCAGAATGCGTCAAATAAATAAGAGTTATAAAATAATCAACAGGTATTGGAAACAGTAAGTTAATAAAACATAAATGATTCATCCCGATGTAAGGTATGCAGCTGTCTTACATCGGGATTTTTGCGTAATAATAGGAATAGGTATCATATAACTGACTTTCCCCCTGTAATTGCTGCTGCAGATATATAGATGGTCTGCTTTTGGTGCAGCAATACAAGGGGAAGTATGTATGATATCAATCACTGTTTGGACTTGATAATGTTAGTTTAGTTCAGCTAATTGGTCTTCAGAATATCTGTTAGTGTATGAGTTATCACTGATAGTGTATGAGTCAGCACTGATAGTGTGTAAGTCATCACTGACAGGTATGAGGCCGGACAAGACAGCTAATCGTTCTTCCAGTGTGCTTATTTTCATTTCTATGCTGGTCGTCGAAAACCAAGTCATGTCGTATTTATTCGCCAAGTACGTGAGTAAGTCCATTCTACGGTTCTCGCTGTACAAGGATTCCGCGAATGTCTCCCACTTAACCACATCATCTCTCAGTTCCTGAATTTCGTCATTGATTTTCTGAATTTCATCATTAATTTTGATAAGTGAAAGTGGATTATCAACGATTAAAACCTCTCCATTTTTCTTTTTCAACTTAAGAGAATCTATTTCGCCCAAATTCACTGAACTCCCCAGTGGAAGGTTATTTGGGTCTTTTTCCATTATAGTTGTTTCACCTTCATCATTTGATTCTGATGTAAAAAATGATTCCCAAGTAGCTTCCTCGTCCAAAAGTTTCTCTTCAAATATACATTTACCCTCCGAGTAAATTCTTAAAAAGGTTCCCTGACCTTCTATCGTTTCTATTTTTAAAATTTTGTTTGTTCCACCAACCTTTACTACTATTCCACCTCCGGCATTTACATCTATGTGCCATGCATCTGAAGCCATTTCGTCCAGCTGTTGCTGTGTAAGTGGTGCCTCATAGACTGTAAGTGAATTTACCTGAGCTAAGACCGGCTGGACTGGCGGATTACAAATAGGGCAAGGGCCAGATTCCTCGCCACCTACATGGTCACATGGTGGGTTATATGCCTGTACCTCCATCACCCCCCCCACAGGGTTCACCAACATTGCACACATTACGGCCATAGCCATGATTGCTT
>CAZNAP010000056.1:0-14572 GCA_964571145.1 uncultured Lachnospiraceae bacterium
AATCCCGCTCTGTTGAATACACCTGTCAGTGTGTCATAAACCCACATACGATTCAGGCGTTCTACCATGGTATTCAGCATATTCTGTTTTCTGACATTCTCCAGTGCATTGTTGACATTCATAATAAACAGATGAAACAGCTCGCTGTCTATCATGAGTCTGCTGTTGCATAATACGCAGTATCCGTAACACCTTTCCTGATAATGTACAGGAATTACAGAATAGTAACTGCCTTCACGATTCTTGGTATATTTCTCCGGTAGAAGTTCTTTGGATTTAAATCTTCCATATTGTGAAAACTGTCCGTCCCTATAGACAATGGGTATACATATCTCATTTGCGTATCTGGTCATATCCGGCAGGCTGATTTCAGCATTCAGCTTCGTCATCACCTCGCCACCCATAGGTTCATCTATGATACACATACAGAGGTAAAATTCCTCCGGGTCTATCATGGAAATATATTTTCTAATCTTAATCAGTAGCTGATCAAAGGTAACTACACCTGTAAAATCAGCCGATGACGACTTGATAATTTCAGAATAAGTGGTAACATGAAGCTTTTCTCTCACGTAACGTTTTCTGAAATCAGTAATATCTTCTTTTACATTATCCTTGCAGCCGCAGCTCTCTGTGAAAACCGGCCAACACAAGAGTTCTTCTTCCTCCTGCACTGTCTCATTAAGGCTGATGGCTTTTAATTTCTCATATGCTTTCCTACCCAGCTCTAACTCAGGACGTTTGACACTGGTAATCTTAGGAGAATGATTTCTACCCGAAAAGGCATAATCATATCCGGTAATCAGTACTTGATCTGGAACAGAAAAACCTCTTTCCTGAAGTTCATAAAAAGCACCCAATGCCATTTCATCATTAGCTGCTACGATTGCATCTGGGAACTCTAACGAGCTATCGCTAAAACGAATAATCCCATCCTTACCGCTTTCCGGATGATAATCTCCGCGATAGAATCTTTCTTCCTCAAACTCGACACCATTATCTTTAAGAGCTTGACGAAAAGCTGCCTCGCGTCCGTTTGAATCAGCATTCCCTTCAGGTCCCGATATGAAATTTAACCTCTTGACATGATGAACCTTAATTAAATGATTCACGATTTCATAAATGCCATTGGCATTTTCCATGCCCAAATACATCATTCCGTCATACTTAACATTCAGACTGATACAAGGTACCCCTGACTTCTGTATGGCTTCCACTGTTTGTTGCATTACTTCTTTATCGTAAATGGTATCTCCATGCAAAATAATACCATCAAAATCCTTAAAAACAGGCAGACTAAAAATAGCCGTCTCGCCCTTATTATAATGGGAGACAGAATAAGTCCATGCATCGCAGGTGAAAATATATACATTTGTGCCGTCCTGTTCTGCTTTTTCTAAGACGCCATTAACAATTCGCCGCTGACTATCAAACCGAAGTCCTCCAAGAAGTATGGCTATCTTCATCTTTTGAACCCTCTCTCAAATGAAAACTATCACTATTATTATACCCCCCGTGCAACTATATCGCAAGCACAATAATTGCTAATTTATTTTTATTCAATTAAGACTATTTTTCGTAAATAATAACCGAATGTGCCTGTTATTTTCGTACCCTTACATCGAAACAAATCGAAACCAAACATCCCTGCTACCATGTTTTCTCTCTCATAATATACACCTGGTACTCCCAGATAAACGCCTTCTGATTTTTCTTGCACACCCATCTCTACAGGACCCAAGAGCAAATGCTGGTAATTATAGAATCCATGTAGCAAAAAACTGTTATGTATTATTTGTGGTACGACCTTTTCTAATAACTGAAACTCTGAAGATTAGAGCATAATATAGACACCACCATCCTCAAATGGATGTACTTTTTTACCTTTCTCAAAAGAATAGTGTTTTCTTCCGGATACTTTTTGGTAAGCACCGATTTTGTAGTCATCCTGTAATTCTATATAAAGCCCACACATATCTTCTCGTTCTACCTGCATATGATTTTGTAAAACTGCAGCTCCTGTTTCAGCTAAATATCTGACTTCTTCAGCCACTCCTTGCTTCAACAATACACTTCCCCATGCCAATTCTTTTGTCAAGGTAATCAGATAAAGTGGATAGTTACCATCCGGCCATGCCCGCATACCACTAATTGAAAGTTTCAAACACTTGCGTCGTCCTTCCCTTGTAAGTTTGACAAAACCCACCGCAGAGCCTTTTTCTTCCTCTTTGTATATGGAAAGATATATTATCTTATTTTCACAAAAAAACAACCTTATCCCTCCCAATAGTGCTACACTATTGTATTCGGCATTAAGGTTGTTCATTCCTGTTTTAATTAGTGTTTCTATAAATCCTGATAGCGCATATAGCTGTAAACCATCATAGCAATCTTAAAAGTTAATGCATCATCAAACGTCCGTACATCCAGCCCCGTACTCTTCTCCAGCTTCTCAATTCGATAAACCAATGTATTTCTGTGGATAAAAAGCTGTCTGGAAGTTTCGGATACATTTAGGTTGTTTTCAAAGAATTTGTTTACTGTTGTAACAATTTCCTCGTCTAATTCACCCGGATCATTTTCACCAAAAATTTCATCAATAAAAATCTTACACAAATTTCCTGGAAGCTGATAAATTAATCGTCCAATCCCCAGACTTCCATAAGAATTAACTTTTTTCTCTATATAAAAGATTTTTCCAACATCCAAAGCCATCATAGCCTCTTTATAGGATTTGGAAACATCCTTCAATTCCTGTACAATTGTTCCGTAAGCGACTCTGACATTCAGCATAGCTTCCATGTTCATCATATCTACTATGGTCTGTGCAATTTGCTCAATATCAGCATACGTCTCTTTGGCACCCAAAGATTTAATTAAAATAACATTGCTTTCATCTACAGCAGTAATAAAATCACCTGTCTGTGGCGAAAACATACTTCTCAAATACTCAGCTGCCGTATTATCCTTCTCCAAACGTGTTTCTATGATAAATACCACTCTGGGGACTACGACTTCAATGTGAAGCTTTTTGGCACGATTGTAAACATCCACCAATAAAAGATTGTCCATTAACAGATTTTGGAAGAAGTTATTTCTGTCAAAACGCTCTTTATAAGCGATTGTAAGCTGCTGAATCTGGCTGACAGCTATTTTGGCAATTAAATAAGCTTCATCACTACTGCCTTTAGCCACTAAAATATAAGCAAGTTCATTATCATCTGTGATCTTAAGCAAATGATTCATGCCCATTACCTGACTGTCTGCAGGAGACTCCGCAAAAGTCTTGATTAAATCAACCGAAATATCCGTATTCTCAAAAGTAGTTGCTACCACTGTTCCTTCAACGTCAAATATTCCCAGGTCTACTCTGGTTAGATTACGAAGTTCTTCTATACAGTTTTCTATTACCTGTGTAGATATCATGAATGTCCACCCTTTCTGCATACAGCCGCCGCAACAATCAACCTCTTGCTTCGATATCAATAATATTGTCATTAACTAAAGAGCTGGTCGGTAGACCAGCTCTTTGCATTTATTACTAGTTTGTGATAACTTGTTCTGTATCTTTATCAAATACATGAATCTTCTCAACATCAAATGCGAACTTAACTGTATCACCAGGTCTTGCTGTTGTACGAGAATCAACTCTTGCTGTGATCGGGAACTCATCCAAATCAAAGTATAAGTAAACTTCTGCACCAAGCAATTCATAAACCTTAATTGTAGATTCAAATACACACTTGGATGTCTCGATAAACATTTCTGAATCATAAACATCTTCAGGACGAATACCAAATGTAACCGCCTTGCCGTTGTAATTGCCTTCGATCAGCTTCTTAGATTTAGCCGGAGGAAGCGGAATGCTGTTTCCTGCTACCTTTAAGTAAGCAACATCACCTTGAACTTCAACTTCAGCATCCAGGAAGTTCATCTGAGGTGAACCCATAAATCCTGCTACGAACAAGTTAACCGGCTTCTCATATAAGTTCTGAGGTGTATCTACCTGCTGAATAACGCCGTCTTTCATAACTACGATTCTGTCACCCAGTGTCATAGCTTCTGTCTGGTCATGTGTTACATAAATAATGGTTGTACCCAGTCTCTGATGTAATTTTGCGATTTCAATACGCATCTGTACACGCAACTTAGCATCCAAGTTAGAAAGAGGTTCATCCATAAGGAATACCTTGGGATTACGAACGATTGCACGACCCATAGCTACACGCTGTCTCTGACCACCTGATAAAGCTTTAGGCTTACGATCAAGAAGAGGTGTTAAGTCAAGAATCTTAGCTGCTTCTTTAACCTGAAGATCGATTTCATCTTTCGGAACTTTTCTTAATTTAAGACCGAAAGCCATATTGTCATAAACTGACATATGAGGATATAATGCATAGTTCTGGAATACCATTGCGATATCTCTGTCCTTAGGCTCTACATCGTTTACAACTCTGTCACCGATTTTTAATTCACCTGAAGAAATATCTTCAAGTCCTGCGATCATACGAAGAGTTGTAGATTTACCACAACCTGAAGGGCCTACAAAGATAATAAATTCCTGGTCGAGGATTTCAAGATTAAAATCTTTTACTGCTTCGAATCCATTAGGATATACTTTGCAAAGATTTTTTAAAGTTAAACTTGCCATTTTTTTGCCTCCTTAAACATTTGATTCATAATCAAGTCTGTTACTTAGTATACAATAACTTTTTTTCTTTTACTATGCCACTATTCCACAAAGTTTTTATTTTACATTGTTAAAAATGCTTATAAACCATCCATTTTTTTCCTAAATACGTCAATTTGTCCAAGAAAAGTTCCAATCAATAGGCACATTGTACAAATCATTCCATAAACTGTCTGTCATCATAAAATGCCAATTGGTTTTTGCCTCTTTTCTTCGCTCTGTAAAGTGCTGCATCCGCTGATTTATACAAAGCTTCAAAGCTTTCACCGTCAGTCGGATATACTGCTACACCCACGCTAGCTGCCGGTGCATATTTCACATATTCTCCTACCTGAAATCCACTAAAGAAATTAACCAGCTTTCGTGCTTCACGTGCAACGCTCTCATCATCTTTCAGATTCTTTAGTAATACCATGAATTCATCACCACCGGTACGTCCGATAATATCAGTCACACGGAAGTTACTGCCAATATGTCTACCCAGAGTCCGCAATGTTTCATCTCCAAACGCATGTCCCATGGTATCATTTATTTTCTTAAAGTTATCAATATCAATTACAAACAACATTGCTTGTGAATTGGTATTGGTTTTTAGATATTCCTTAATCTTTCGTTCTACCGCAAGCTTATTATTTAAGCCTGTTAGCAAGTCTGTATCAAGCTTTTGCTGAAGCTGTTTACTTTTAAGAAAATTCTGCCTTTTACCCACTACATTAACAATGACAAGCATTGCTATACACAATAGAACAACAATAATTAGTTCATACAGCATCTTGAAATCTTCATTCCAAATCCGCTTCTCTTTTAAATCTACATAATTTTGATTTACTCCTAAAACCAACACCCAATTATTGATTCCGGTCGGTGTATAAACTAGCGTTCTCTCTTCTGTATCTGCGCGCAAGGCAATACATCCGGAATTATTGCTTAAAACATTTACTCTTAATCTGGGCACCGTCTTTAATGAGACTGCATCCAAATAATCCCACAGATTATCTCCCTCAAGGAATTTACTGCTACTGTTGTCAGTCTGTAATAGATCACCATTCAAATCAATTAATGCCCAAAATGCAAACTGGGAAAAGTCATTTTCCATATTAATTAATGTATTGATATAACTTGCAGGATAATACAGCAAAAGTTTATAAGATTGATCCTCACTGGGAACAATAATCAATATCGTATTTTCACTGACACCCTGTTGCTCACTTAAAAATTTGTATTGTACTTCTGCACTGTCCTCAATATCGGAATAGAATTCCTTTTGAGTCAAATCAACAACCTGTCCATCCTGATTAATCGTCGCACCATTGGTCACACTATACTCAGCTGCATAAAGCTGCGTTTGCTCTACAAGTGATTTCATGTAACGACCAACCACTTCATCCGTCAGGGCTTCTCCAGAAGCGTTCATTACATGTGCCAAAGCCGTACTGATCGTGCATGTCGTCTTTAACTCATTTTGCATTTTTAGAGAATTCAGTTCTGCAACATCCTCCATGCTGTTTTCCACAGTCTCTACGGAACTTGACATGATCCTGTCCGAAAAGCCAAAGAGCACGAGAATTGTAATAATACAGGCACAAAACGAGAGTAATATTAATGTCCCGTTAAGGGCTCTCCGTTCTTCCTTCATATTGTTCTCCTAAATTGTCAATTATCTAGTTTTCTTCCTCTTCGTTCGCTGTAATCGTCCATTCTTCATCACTGACAAGATCTTCTTCCGGTTCAAAGCGCTTAAATGACTTATTATATAACAATGCATTCAGAAAAGCCGGTCCTGAAATACCAAAAGCAAGTACTACAGGAAGTGCCTGCATAAAATATGCTACAATAAAAATTGGTATCACCCAGCATACCATCATTAAAATAGTTTTAGGTAAATTCAAAATACCCATAAATAATGAATTCTTAAATGTATTCCTTATAGTGTTGTCGAATTTTGACAATATGGGGAAAATATGTGCTGTTGCAAATATAGCCACAGCTCCAATAGCCATCAATGCTACTTTTAACCAATTGGGAAACTCTGTCTGTGAATATCTAAAAACCAAAAAGTCGGCAACCCACACTATTATAAACGCCATCATAATTAACCATATAATAGTTGCTTGCTTAAAGTTTTGTTTAAATGACTTAAAAAAAGCTTGTGTAATATAACTTTCCTCATCACGAACAAGTTTTAATACTACATAGTGCAAAGATGTCATGGATGCACCTATTGTAAAAATTGGTATACAGCATATAAATGCCAATACATTCAGCCAAATCAAATCTGCCATTTTACTCAAAAAATTCATAATCGGACTATCAAGATTAAATAATTTACCCATTGCTAATCAATACCTCTTCTCTTACTCTTCTTTATTGTTGCTCTTCTAACTTATTCAAAAATTGCTTGTATTGTTGATTCAATTTTCTGTATATAATCAAAATTTCATCTGTTCGCGTTTTGACTTTTTGAATAATGTCATCATAACTTCCAAGAAAAATTCTAACAATTCCCTTATTATACTTCCCGGCGGTTGCATCCTTTTTTAGCATTGCAATCACTTCTTCCTTATCCAGCGGTTTACGATAAGCCCTGACACAAATTAACGCCGTAACGGTATCAGCCAACTGCAATATCTGTTGTTTATGGTTCATTTGGATTTCACGCAATCTGCGCGGATAACCGCTTCCATCACCACGTTCATGATGTGCCGCAACAATTTCCACAACCTCATCCGCCATTCTGTCCTTGAGTACCCGTTCCGCCACATGTACATGCATCTTAATTCGTTGATACTCCTCATTGGTCAGTTTTCGAGGTGCTTCGATAATCTCATTTGGTATTGCCAGCATACCGATATCATGCAGGAGAGAGCCATAATACAATTCTTCCATCTCACGCTCTGTGAGACTGATTCTTTCACCGATGTTAAGTGCAACGCACATGCAAGTTACGGTATTCACGACGGAATACTCACTTCGCAGTCCCTGACAAAACATCAACATTTCTAAATATTTTTTCTTATCCTCATTGGAAAAGATCATATAGGAAATAATATTTTCCAATTCCTTCTTGTACGCACCGCTTTTGACCTTATTAAGTATATCACTTCTCGTAATTGCTTCTTGAAACAAGTACAAGGCTTCTTCGCTATAAACAGTTCCTACTTGTTTATGAAACATATTTAAATCGAATTTATCGCCTAGTGCAACTGAAAAAATATCTACTTTCTCAGCCAAATTCAATAAGGAAGCAATGTCCTTATATTCATAATTCAATTCTTCCAGCTGTGCATAGTCTGTATGATGATAAAGAATAACTGCTGCCAACTCACTTAATGGTGATAAATGTTTAAAAATCAAATACCCATACGTGGAATGCGGCATGGTTTTCTTACATTCATATTCAATAATATCATTGGGATTCTCTGTTCTGTAAGAGCCTATGTCATGCAGTGATGCCAATAATACAAAGTCAGCAAGTTCGAATAGCTCATAACCACCCTTCAGTTCCAGCATTTTGTATAAATAATACGCAACTCTGGAGCCATGGTCCATGGCTTTACGATCGACCAATTTTAAGGTATCACGCATCAGTAAAAATATGTCTTTACTATGTATATATTCCATAAGCCCCCCTGTATCTACAAACTGTATTCCATAGGAGTAAAAATGATTCCATCCTGCTGTTTCTCAGGTTCCATATCAGTGAATCCAATACGATGATAAAAAGCTACTCCATAGGGAGAGGAATTTACTGTAAGACGGCTTTGTCCTAATTCGTTTTTAGCATAATCTGCCATTTTATGAATGAGTGCTCTGCCGATTCCTTGCTTGTGATAATCCTTATCCACAAAAAGCAAAGAAATATGCATCTGATTTCTCAGCGTAATTACTCCCACGATTCGGCCATTCTCATAAGCCGCCATCATCTGATAGTTGCCCATTAAGAACATTCTCTTTAGCCCTGAATCAGTAATGAAGTCTTCAAAACTCCGTACACCTTCAAGCGAATAATCTCCGGCTTCAAATTCTAAAAAAGTTTTCCATACCAACGCAATGGCTGTTTCCCATTCCTCTTGACCGGCAAACCGTATCTCATACGGTGATTCTTCTTTCATGGCACAGAGTCCTTCCGCGTAATCAAATAAAATTATATCAGATTCAGCAGTATAACACAATTCATTGAAGAACTATATTCTTTATTATACTACCGAACTAAAGCGTTGTCTAGTACTATGGTACTACTTTATGGTACCATTTCTCTTCCCACCTGATTAACCAAAGGAAGACCATTTTCGATTGCATAAGCATTTTCCAACGTAGTGTGTGCAATTGCATGCATTGCTTCACGGGTGAAAAAGCCCATATGGGAAGTAATCAGAATATTGGGAAGTGTCATTAAACGTGCCAGATTATCATCTGTCACAATCTGACCGGAACGGTCTTCATAAAAGACACCTTCCTCTTCCTCATATACATCCAGCCCCACGCCGCCAAATTTTCCTGCCAGCAAAGCATCAATCAACGCTTCTGTATGAATCAAGCCGCCTCTGGAAGTATTCACCAGATAAACGCCGTCTTTCATTTGTGCAATACTTTCCTCGTTAATCATATGCCTGGTTTCCGAAGTAAGCGGACAATGCAACGAAATTACATCAGAATTTCGAAACAGTACATCTAAAGGAACGTATTCTGCTTCCAGTCCATCCGCCGGAAAAGGGTCATAGCATAAAACATTCATCTGAAAGCCATTTAATATTTTAATCATCGCCTGACCAATTTTGCCGGTTCCAATTACACCGGCTGTTTTTTTGAACAAATCCATACCCATCAGACCATTCAGACTCATATTAAAATCTCTGGTTCTGTTATAGGCTTTATGCGTCAGTCGATTCACAGACATAAGCAATGCAATTGCAAATTCCGCTACTGATTCCGGAGAATAGCTGGGGACACGCAAAACTGCTATTTTATCTTCTGCTGCCTTAACATCTACATTGTTAAATCCGGCACTGCGAAGTAAAATAGCCTTTACTTTCATATCATAAAGAGTTTCTATCATTTGTGCATCTACATAATCGTTTACGAATATGCAAATAGCATCATGACCCTTGGCCATAAAAATTGTTTCGGGATTACAGGCAGCTTCGATAAAATGAATGTCAAAACCATAGTTTTCGCTCATTGGCTCAAACCATATTTTATCGTAGGGTTTCGTTCCATAAAATGCAATTTTCAACTCAATACCATGCCTTTCTCAAAAACTTTGATTAATATTGCCTTTGACTCTTATCATCTCCACTTTTATTGATTTAATACTTTTTTATCCACAATCCACTGCATGATTTCATCATAAATTTCATATTTTATCTTTTCATTCAGTATTTCATGTCTGCACTCTGGATAAAGCTTGAGAGTCACATCCTGCATTCCTGCCCGTTTAAAGCTTTCACAAACTTCCTTCACCGCTTCGCCATAATTTCCCACAGGGTCTTGTTCCCCCGCAATAAACAGAACCGGAAGTTCTGCCGGCATAACTTTCAGATTTTCTTCTTTTGTCAAACGGTCTATCAACGTAAATAGCGTCTTAAAACCATTCACTGTAAACGTAAATCCACATAATGGATCTGCTACATATGCGTCCACTACACTTTCCTGCGTACACAACCAGTCAAAAGAAGTCCGAGGCTGTGAAATTTTCTGATTATAATTACCAAATGCTAATTTATCAATAAATTTAGACACATGTTTGGAACCAAAAATCAATTTTTGTACCGATGTTAGAAAAAGGGATAACTTAATTATACTGGCAGGCTGCATTCCGGTTCCCGAAATAATGGCACCTTGTATACCGGTTCCGTATCTAAGTAAATAATTCCTAAAAACAAAGGAACCCATGCTGTGGCCTAAAATCACATAGGGAATACCGGGATAAGCTTCCTGGGTCATCTTCTTCAGTCTGTGAACATCTCTTACCACTACTGTAGCCGGATCCTGTCGGCAAAAATACCCACACAATCCTTCACCCGAGGTATCTGTCTTCCGGATACTCTTTCCATGTCCCAGATGATCTTCTCCTGTGACCAATATACCTTTTTCCGCTAAATATTCTCCCACTGCTTCATAGCGTTCTATATATTCAGCCATTCCATGTACAATCTGGAGGATGCACAGAGTTTCTCCTTCCGGCACCCACCTGACTGCATGAATTTTCGTTTGTCCGTCCCTTGAATCAAATAAGAATTCTTCCTTTTTGACCATCGTAACCTCCCGTTTGGTTAGCAGATTTCTGCTCCTGAGGGCATTTCTTTCTCCGGAGTTAGCAGTGCCAACTTTCCGTCAGCATCCTCAGCACATAACAACATTCCTTCAGATACGACCCCTGCCAATGTTGCTGGCTTAAGATTTACCAGAACCATTACCTTCTTGCCTACCATTTCCTGGGCGTTATAGTGCTGCTTAATACCTGAAACAATCTGCTTCACCTGACTGCCGATTTTAACCTGTGAGCATAGAAGCTTTTTGGATTTTGGTACCTCTTCACAGGATATAATTTCTCCTACCTGGAATTGCATTTTAGCAAAGTCATCATAAGTTATTTCGGCTTTTGCTTCCAAATCAATAACCGTTTCGTTTAATTCCACGGCAATTTCCTCCGCTTCACCTTTCCCATTCTCGGCTGCAACGGCTGCTTTTCTCTCTGCAAACATCGCTTCAGCCTTTTCAATTACTTCTTTGGCATCCAGTCTTGCAAATAAAATTTCCGGTTGATCGGTTACTTTATTACCGTTAGGATACAATCCAAATTTGTTTAATTCTTCAAACCCTCTGACCTTGGTGTTCAGCTGCTCTGCGATTTTACATGCAGTAGAAGGCATATAAGGCTCCAGCAAGGCACTTCCTATTAAAATACTTTCCACTAAATTATAGAGTACAGTAGCCAGTCTATCCTGTTTGTTTTCATCCTTAGCCAGTACCCAAGGCTCTGTTTCATCTATATATTTATTGCAACGTTTAAATACGGCAAAAATTTCTGTCAAGGCATCTGCTACTCGAAGATCTTCCATTTTCGCGGATACCTTGTCAAAAGCACCTAAAGCAACAACTTTTAAGTCCTCATCAACAGGCTCACTGACACTCTTGTCAGAAACTACTCCACCAAAATATTTATTACTCATGGAAATTGTTCTGTTCCCCAAATTACCTAAAGTATTGGCTAAATCAGAATTAATTCTCTCCACCAAAACATCCCATGAAATATTGCCGTCATTTTCAAATGGCATTTCGTGAAGCACGAAATATCGTACCGCATCTACGCCAAAGAAATCTGCCAAATCATCTGCATAAATTACATTACCCTTGGATTTACTCATTTTTCCGTCTCCCTGTAACAACCAGGGATGTCCGAATATCTGCTTGGGTAGCGGTTCACCTAATGCCATCAGGAAAATAGGCCAGTAAATCGTATGGAAACGAATAATGTCTTTTCCAACTAAATGCAAATCTGCAGGCCAAAACTTGTGATACTGCTCCGTACTGTTTCCGTCACAGTCATATCCTATTCCCGTAATATAGTTTGAAAGCGCATCCAGCCATACATAAACAACATGTCTGTCATCAAAATCAACCGGTATTCCCCAGGTAAAGGAAGTTCTGGAAACACACAAATCCTGTAAGCCCGGTAACAGGAAGTTATTCATCATCTCATTTTTACGAGACACCGGCTGAATAAACTCAGGATGTGTATTAATATGTTCGATTAATCGATCGGCATATTTACTCATTCTAAAGAAATATGCCTCTTCACTAGCCGGTTTAACCTCTCGTCCACAATCAGGACATTTGCCGTCTACAAGCTGAGATTCTGTCCAAAAAGACTCACAGGGTGTGCAATACAAACCCTCATATGACCCTTTATATATATCACCTTGTTCATAAAATCTCTTAAACATCTTCTGAATTTGTTTCTCATGATACTCATCTGTTGTACGAATAAAATGATCATAGGACGTATCCATTAAATCCCAAAGCTGTCTAATTGTACCAGCGGTCTTATCAACAAACTCTTTGGGCGTAATGCCTGCTTCCTGTGCTTTCATCTCAATTTTTTGTCCATGCTCATCCGTACCGGTCTGAAAAAATACTTCATACCCGTCTTTTCGTTTAAATCTAGCTATACTGTCAGCCAGTACTATCTCATAACTATTACCGATATGAGGTTTGCCAGAGGTATAAGCTATGGCTGTAGTAATATAATACTTTCCTTTACTCATCTCATTTCCTCCTCGCGAGCAACTAAATAAATTTAGCCTATCATACTGAAATTAGGTTGTCAAATGAAACCGAAGATAACTGTGGTCGCCGTCGGTTACTTCTTCTTTGAATGAAAAACCCAGCTTTTTAAGTAAACTTTGTGAAGCTATATTAGTAACATCCGTAAATGCCTGCACCTGATCAAATTGCAACTCGTTCTTTGCATAATCCAGAATTGCTCTGCAGACTTCAAAAGCATACCCTTTTCTTTGAACCTGCGCCGCAATCACGAAACCCAGTTCTGGTAATCCATATCCGCTTCTCACGCTGAGTCCCGCTCTTCCGATAATTTGACCGGTTTCCTTGAGTACCACTGTCCAAAGACCATAACCATAAAACCCATATATTTGCTTAATATAGTCCTTCATATAAGCTCTTTCTTCATCATGTTCCAAAAAAAGATTTTCCACATATAGCAGCACACTTGGATGCTGGTATATCTTATAGAATTCTTCCACATCAGCAATCGTACTCTCTCTGACCAGTAAGCGCGGTGTCTCCAAAATATCCCACGGAAGTTCTGCCAGTCTTCTATATACTTCATCATAAGTACGAAACTCCAGCTGCTTCACATTCTCCACTGCATAAAGCGTTGCTGAAAAGGTACAATTACGATTATGATCATGATAAAGCGCAATGGCATAGGCGCCTGCATAAAGCAGCTGATTCAGCATTTCTTCCTCATCAGTAATAAAGAGCGTATCGCCAGAAGCTTGTTCTGTCACTGCTTTCAAATTCTCTCGTACTTTCGTCATTTGCTTCATAGTAATAGATACGCCATGAGGTTTGACTTCATCTTGTATTTCTTCCAGCTCATCGGCCATAATCCCATAATAATATTCGGATAAAATAAATTGAATATATTTTAGCATTGTCAAGTCCTTCCGCTTCCGTTAGAATAAATACTGTACTTATTATAATACGATATTTCATGAATGAAAAGAAAGGAAGTATTCAAATGGCTCAAAATCCAGTTATTACTATTACCATGGAAAACGGAAATGTAATCAAGGCTGAACTTTACCCTGAAATTGCACCTATTTCCGTTAACAATTTTATCAGTCTGATCAACAAAAACTTTTATGACGGTCTGATTTTTCACCGTGTGATTCGTGGCTTCATGATCCAGGGAGGGGATCCAGAAGGGACAGGTTGTGGTGGTCCCGGCTATAGCATCAAAGGTGAGTTTGCACAAAACGGAGTTAAGAATGATCTAAAACACTCAGAAGGTGTTTTATCCATGGCAAGAAGCATGATGCCTGATTCCGCAGGTTCTCAGTTCTTTATTATGCACAAGAACTCTCCTCATCTTGACGGATCTTATGCTGCATTTGGTAAGGTTATTGAGGGAATGGAATTTGTAAATGAAATTGCTGAATGCGACACCGATCGTTCTGACAGACCCCTGAAAGAGCAAAAAATAAAGACTATGACAGTTGAAACTTATGGTGTTGACTATCCGGAACCGGACAAATTATAGTCAAATCACCTTATGACGTTCATATTTTGTTCATATTTAATTTAAAAAAACTTAATTACTACAACATTCTTTAGACATTTCTGTCTCTTATACTA
>CAZNAP010000057.1:0-4682 GCA_964571145.1 uncultured Lachnospiraceae bacterium
ACATATGGTTCAATCTTTGATGCAACACAGACAATGGTTGGTCAGTATAACCTTGTTCAGGTTGTTTCATGGTATGATAACGAAAACAGCTACACAAGCCAGATGGTTAGAACAATCAAATACTTCAGCGAATTACAGTAATTGATATTGTTCTTGCGAAAAGACCTATTAGGGGTCCGGTCTTATGGACCGGACCCTTTTTTGTTAGCATTACTTGGAAAAGAAGATATAGCTGCTTTGGCGGCAGAAGGAGATAAATAATATGGGATTAAATAAAAAATCAGTTGATGACTTTAGTGCAAAGGGAAAACGCGTCCTTGTAAGATGTGACTTTAACGTTCCCCTTAAAGATGGCAAAATCACAGATGAAACACGTATTGTAGCAGCTTTACCTACAATCAATAAATTGCTTGCAGACGGAGGAAAGGTTATCCTTTGCTCACATCTCGGCAAAGTAAAGAATGGCCCTAACGAAGGTGAATCTCTTGCACCTGTTGCAGAAAGATTATCCGAGAAATTAGGCAAAAAAGTTACTTTCGTATCTGATTACAATGTAACAGGCGAAGCAGCAACCAAAGCAGTAGCAGCTATGCAGGAAGGTGATGTTGTATTACTTCAGAATACACGTTTCCGTGGTGCTGAAGAAACAAAGAACGGCGAAGTTTTCAGCAAAGAATTAGCTGACCTTTGTGATGATTATGTATGTGACGCATTCGGTTCTTCTCATAGAGCACATGCTTCTGTTGCAGGCGTAACAGATTGTGTACGTGCAAAAGGCGGTAACTGTGCAGTTGGTTACTTAATGCAGAAGGAAATCGATTTTTTGGGAAATGCAGTAGAAAATCCTGTAAGACCTTTCGTTGCTATCCTTGGTGGCGCAAAAGTTGCAGATAAACTGAACGTTATCAATAACTTGCTTGAAAAATGTGATACTCTGATTATCGGTGGTGGTATGGCATTTACTTTCTTAAAAGCACAGGGTTATGAAATTGGACAGTCTCTTGTAGATAATGAAAAACTTGAATATTGCAAAGAAATGCAGGCTAAAGCAGAGAAACTGGGCAAGAAGTTATTACTTCCTGTTGATACAACTGTTGCAGCTTCCTTCCCTAATCCTATTGATGCCCAAATCGAAGTATCTGTTGTAGATGCTGATAAGATTCCTGCTGATAAAGAAGGTTTAGATATCGGTACTAAGACAGCAGCTTTTTATGCTGATGCTGTTAAGTCCGCTAAGACTGTTGTTTGGAATGGTCCTATGGGCGTATTTGAAAACCCGATTCTTGCAAAAGGTACAATCGCAGTAGCGAAGGCTTTGGCTGAAACAGATGCAACTACCATTATCGGTGGTGGTGATTCCGCAGCAGCAGTTAACCAGCTTGGATTTGCAGACAAGATGAGCCACATTTCCACAGGTGGTGGCGCTTCTCTTGAATTTTTAGAAGGCAAAGAACTGCCCGGCGTAGTAGCAGCAGATGATAAATAATTAATTAATAGTAATATACTCACAAAAATTCGGATTATCCAGGAAACGGATTTGTGCTTGCACATAAAACTGTTTTCTGGATAAGACGAAAAGATGCGAAGCATCTGACAAATACGTTGTATTTGTCAATTTTGTGTTAATTTCCGGATTGGACGCGCTAAGCGAAACGAGAAAACGGAATACGTTTTCGAGTATTAGAATCAAATCAAAGCATAGGAAAAGAGGAAAATAAAATGGCAAGAAAAACAATCGTAGCCGGAAACTGGAAAATGAACATGACCCCCAGTGAGGCAGTTAAATTATGTGCAGAATTAAAAGATTTAGTAAAGACAGATGACGCAGATGTAGTTTACTGTGTACCTGCAATCGACATCGTACCTGTTGTTGAAGCAGTTAAAGGAACTAACGTAGCAGTTGGTGCAGAAAACATGTACTTTGAAGAAAAAGGTGCTTTCACGGGCGAAATCTCTGCAGCAATGTTAGTAGATGCAGGCGTTAAGTATGTAATCATCGGACATTCCGAAAGAAGAGAATACTTTAAGGAAGATGATGTTTTATTGAATAAGAAGGTTAAAAAAGCATTTGAAGCAGGCCTTACACCAATCCTTTGCTGTGGTGAAACATTAGAGCAGAGAGAAATGGGCGTTACAATGGACTGGATCAGACTTCAGATTAAATCAGACCTTGTTGGTATTACAGCTGATCAGGTTAAGAGCATGGTCATTGCTTACGAACCTATCTGGGCTATCGGAACAGGTAAGACAGCTACTACAGAGCAGGCACAGGAAGTATGTAAAGGAATCCGTGATTGTATCAATGAAATGTATGATGCAGCTACAGCTGATGCAGTTCGTATTCAGTACGGAGGTTCTGTAAATGCAGCTACTGCAGCAGATTTATTCAGCCAGCCTGATATTGATGGTGGTCTTGTTGGTGGAGCAGCATTAAAAGCTGATTTCGGTAAAATCGTTAACTATAAATAAGTAATAGATTTTGTAGAAAATCAACAAAAAATATAGGCTATAATTTAAGTAAACAGAGGATTTCATTGTTTGATATTACAATGAAGTCCTCTTCCTTTTGCACCTGTAATTACATAAATATCACTTTTTAATATCACTTTTGAGATAATTTATCAATAAGAATTGGAAATATCACATGATATATTTTTTAGTTGGATTTTGAGCTAATATACTTTATAATAAAATTGTTGGGTATTGATGGGGAAGCGGGAGTAATCCCGGCAAGGAGGATTTGGCGTGGATAATATCTTATATATGGTCATACCATGTTATAACGAAGAAGAAGTTTTGCCTGAAACAGCCAAACGACTACAGGACAAGATGCAGACACTGATACAAGCGGGTAAAATTGATGCACGCAGTAAAGTGGCTTTTGTAAATGATGGTTCCAAGGATAAGACCTGGGAAATTATCTCTAAAATACACGATGAGAATCCTGTATTCAGTGGTATTAATTTAAGTCGAAATCGAGGACACCAGAATGCCTTGCTGGCAGGATTGATGACTGTTAAAGAATATGCAGACATGATTATTTCCATGGATGCGGATTTGCAGGATGACATTTCAGCTATTGATGAAATGATAGATAAGTATTTGCAGGGAATTGATATTGTTTATGGTGTGAGAAGCAGTCGTAAGAAAGATACTTTCTTTAAGAAAGCTACGGCAGAAGGCTTTTACAAAATTATGAATACAATGGGAGCTAATACGGTATTTAATCATGCTGACTATCGCCTTATGAGCAAGCGGGCAGTAGAAGGACTCAGCCAGTTTGGTGAAGTAAACTTATTCTTGCGTGGAATTGTGCCTATGATTGGTTATTCCACAGATGTGGTTTACTATGAAAGAGGCGAACGTTTTGCAGGAGAAAGTAAGTATCCATTTGGGAAGATGCTGTCTTTTGCAGTTGAGGGAATTACGTCTTTAAGTACGAAACCCATTCGCATGATTACCACCTTGGGATTCGTGGTTTTCCTAGTTAGTATCGGCATTTTAATCTATAGTTTGGTGCGCCATTTTATGGGAGAAACCATTGTCGGATGGACAACCCTTATGGTTTCAGTTTGGGCTATCGGCGGTTTGATTTTATTGGCACTTGGAGTTGTCGGTGAGTATATCGGAAAAATATATTTGGAGACGAAGGCACGTCCGCGATTTATTATTGAACAATTTCTAAATGATACGGAAGACAACAAGTAAAGAATGAATCATAAAATAAAAGCAGGTGAGACTTCATGAAATTCTCATCTGTTTTTTATTACATTTACATCCAAAATTCATATGAAATTCATATGGCTTTGCTATAATTATTTTGTCGACAGGGGGATAGAAACATGCATGAGATTAAGGTACTTTTTTTAGAAGATGAACCGATTATACAGGAAGTTCTGGCAGAATATATGAAAATGCAAAATTATCAAGTGACCTGCGTAGAGAATGGCGATGCTGCTGTCAAGCTTCTGAAGAAAGAGCGTTTTGACATTGCGGTACTGGATATTATGGTGCCGGGTATAGACGGATTGGAAGTTCTGCGTGAATTGCGTGAACGAAATAATCGCATAGCAGTTCTGATGTTAACTGCTTTAGAGGATGAGAAGACGCAAGTTAGAGCATTTAATTTATTGGCAGATGATTATATTATTAAACCGGTTTCTCCTATTATTTTACTCAAAAGAATGGAAACCGTACTGCGCAGAATGGAATGTAAAGAAGATAAGAAAGAACAGTCAAACAGTGGATTGGTGATTCATGAAGAAGCATATAGTGCAAGCTATAACGGTATACCAATCAAACTGACAGTGAGTGAGTATTTGTTATTGGAAACACTATTTAAGAATCCGAAAAAAGTCTTTACCAGAGAGCAATTGATCTTACATATATTCAATGAAGATTACATAGGAAATGATAGAATTATTGATGCGCATATCAAGAATTTACGCAAGAAGATGCCTATATTTTGCATTAAAACAATAATCGGAATCGGCTATCAATTTCAAACCGAAGAGGGCTAAACAATGGGACTTTCTAAAAAGAATTTTTTATATAGCATTTGCATTTCCTTACTTTTAATATCCTTAGTGACAGGTTATTTCGTTTTAATGCTTCCGGCCTTATATGCAGCACACATGAATGAAATCAATTACCAGTCAATTGTTGCGTTACACCAATCTTTT
>CAZNAP010000057.1:4782-14568 GCA_964571145.1 uncultured Lachnospiraceae bacterium
AGCACACATGAATGAAATCAATTACCAGTCAATTGTTGCGTTACACCAATCTTTTATGGAAAAGGGGAGCTACGAAGGGGCTGAAGTTCGTAATCCCACCGGCTGCGTCAGTATCGTCATTCCAAAAGATAAGAATGAAATTGTTGTACATGGAATGAATTATCAAGTAAAGCTTACGATTCATGATCAGGAATTATTGGAAATAACTAATTTGATTGGGAATATTGCAAAACTATCCGGAGAAGAAATCACTGCGCTTTGGACCAAAATAGAGCAATCTGAAGCAGTGAAAGAGTTGCTCAAGCAGATTAATGAGGATGAGAATGCATCTTTTACAATTGAGCTGGAAACGGATGCACAGGAAATGTTTACAGAAATGTCTACTGATATGAAAGTGCATCGAGTTAATGATCATTTATTTGTATGGGAGAGTATAGCCAGTGATTCTTATAATCAGTATATGAATTACATAGCCATGGAAACCCAGCCGGACGGTATTACCATGACAACATTACCTGTCATGGCTCCGAAGATCAATGAAATAAGACCTGTTGTTATGGGCAGCCTTCCAATGATTATTGTAGTGGTATTCTTATTGGTATTGTTAGTTTCACAATTGTATTCAGGCAAAATTGTGAATCCTATTATTAAAATATCTAATTATGCAGAAACGGCAATGCAAATCTCGGATTTCGAAATGGATAAGCTGGAAATAAACAGTAAGGATGAGATTGGCATATTAGCTGATTCAATTAATGAGATGTACAGCAAGCTGGCATTAAGCTATAAGGAATTAATGAAAAAGAATGAATTGTTAGAGGATGAAAACAAGCGACAGGAGGTTTTCTTACGTGCTTCCTCACACCAGTTAAAAACACCCATAGCTGCAGCATTGCTGTTGACAGAGGGAATGCTTGGTGAAGTTGGTAAATTTAAAGATACGAAGGAATACTTACCGCAGGTTAAAAACCAGCTTCTTTCCATGAAAAATATTGTGGATGATATTCTTTACCTAAACGCAGGGATAGGGGATATCAAGAGGGAAGAAGTGAATGTGATGAAACTTGTAAATGATTTAATTGAAAATTATCAGGTTCAAATCAAGAACAAACAACTGGAATTATTGATTCACCCTGATGAGATGGTGATTAACAGCGATGGCGACCTTTTATGCAAGATATTGGATAATGTAATTTCGAATGCAGTACTACATACTGAAATAGCCAACAAAATAGAAATTATGGGTCAAAGTCAAAGTCTCGTAATTCGAAATTACGGAAGTCATATTAGTGAAGAAATTTTGCCACATATTTATGAGCCTTTTGTGAGCGGAACAACGCAGGACAAAGGACATGGATTGGGGTTATATGTGACGGCTTATTATACAAAATTACTAGGTTATGAAATTCAAATATCAAATGAAGAGGAAGCTGTAAAAACAGTGATTTATTTTGGAGGAAATGATAAATGTTAACAATAAAAAGTTGTAAGGTTTGTTATGGGGATGTGAAAGCTTTAGATATTCAAGAGCCTCTGACCATTAGCAAAGGTGAAAAAATTGGAATTATTGGTTCCAATGGAGCGGGAAAAACGACTTTAATCAATGCATTACTTGGACTGGTACCTTATCAGGGAAAAATATCTTCTGATGTCAAGCCGGAAGAAATGGGTGTTCACATGCAGTTTAATGAATATGTAGATACCATGCCCATTAAGTATGTCATGGAAGCAATTCTGGGAACGAAAATCAGCAAAAATGCCAGATTGCAGGAATTGATTCAATACTTTGAATTTGAAGGTTGTCTAAAGAAGAAATTTACATCTCTTTCAGGAGGACAAAAACAGCGATTTACAATTATTTTAGTGATGATGCAGGATGCACCAATTACCTTCTATGATGAGGTAACATCAGGTCTGGATTTTGAAACAAGACAAAAACTGATGGATAAACTGGCGGACTGGTATAAAGATAAACAGAATACACTCTGTATTATTTCACATTATTATGAGGAACTGGAACTGCTGGCTGATAAGCTTTTAATATTGGATCAAGGGAATGTAATCGCATTTGGTTCAAAAGAAGAGTTATTTCATAAATATTGCGGAAGATCCGTACTGATTATGGAAAATAATCAAAAGAATATTGAGTTAACGAAGCAGTATAAGAAGCTTGAAAGTTCTGAACACAATATTGTTATTTCCTGTGAAAATGAACAATTGGAAAAGGAGATTGCAACGCAGCTTTTAGATCAAAATGTGAATTTTAAACGTTCTAATAATGATATTGAATTGGTGTTTATTAATGCAAAATCATCTTATTATAGTAGAAATTATAACAGAAAGGCAACAGCATGAATCAGAAAAAAACAAATTACTTAAATCTAGTCACCTATGAATTGAGAAACGTATGCGGCAACCCCTATGTTCATTTATTTGGTATACTAATGCCCATTTTCTTTGTTATCTTATTCTCGAAGATTGATGGAAGCAGTATTCCGGAAGAAGCCAAATTAAATGTCAGCACCTCAATCTTTGGCAGTACAGCTATGTTGATTCCATTGGCTGTAGCACTGCTTGGCTGTGCAGCTACAAGCGCACAGGAAATCGAGAAAAAAGTACCATTACGTTTCCGGTTATTTGGATTTAAAGAAAGCAGTATTATTTTTGCCAGATTAATTGCAGAAATGATCCTTGTAACAGTTGCATTGGTTATTTATTGCGTGGTTTGTTGTATAGCAATTGATGTTAAAATGCCGGTTTGGTGGGCATTACTGGTATGGCTTGCCTGCTTCTATCTGTTAAGTATCATTTGCTTTATGTTAGGGTATGGATTTGCAAGTATATTCAAGAAGTTTGGTTTGACTTATTGTTTCAGCATGATTCTTTATTTTGTGATTATATCACTCAGTGGAATGATGGGGATGCCAATGGAACAGCTGCCTAAACCATTAAGAATGATAGGTGGATTTTTTCCAACCAGTTATATCACTGCAGGTGTTATGGATTTTTGGGATGGGGGCAGTTACAATTTTATGCCAATGATCCAATCCTTCTTACTTATGGGAGGTGTAGCAGGAATAATTTTATACTTTTCTGTATATAAAGCCAGAAGAGTGTTAAAATAGTAATAATCGCTTGACAGATACCGAAATTACGGATATACTTTAAAAGCTCGTATATGAGAAATTGCGTTTTTAACAAAGTTTATTCTTTCGTCAACTAAGCCGGTTTGCAGAGCAGACCGGCTTTTATAATGAAAAATTTTTAAAAAGGAAAATGAGGTAGTAAATGGAAGAGAAATTACGTTACACAGAGTCTGGGATTCATCCCGATATTTTGAAAGCAGTAGAAGAAATGGGATTTGAAACCATGACTCCGATTCAGGCACAAGCCATACCGGTATTGCTAAAAGGTAAGGATATTATCGGTCAGGCGCAGACAGGAACAGGAAAGACAGCAGCTTTTGCAATTCCAATGATTCAGGGAATTGATGCAGAACTTCGCAAACCACAGGGAATTATTTTATGCCCTACCAGAGAACTTGCAATGCAGGCAGCTGAAGAAATTAGAAAATTAACGAAATACATGCATGGTATCAAAGTGCTTCCTATTTATGGCGGTCAGGATATTAGCAGACAGATTAGGGCACTGAGCCAAGGCGTTCATATAATTGTTGGTACACCCGGCAGAGTAATGGATCATTTAAGACGTCATACAATCAAGACAAATAATATCAATATGATTGTTTTGGATGAAGCAGATGAAATGTTGAACATGGGCTTTCGTGAAGATATTGAAACGATTTTAAAGGATATGCCGGAAGAGCATCAGATGGCATTATTTTCTGCAACAATGCCAAAAGCAATTTTGGATATTACAGGAACTTATCAAAATGATGCAGAATTTATTAAAGTTACCCCACAGGAAATTACGGTTGCAGCGATCAAACAAGCATATTACAGAGTGGCTAAGAAGGATAAACTGGAGACTGTTTGCAGACTCATGGATTACTATCAGCCTGCTAGAAGCTTGATGTTCTGTAACACCAAGCGTATGGTAGATGAAATCACTCAAAAGTTGAAAGAAAAAGGATATGAAGCAGAAGGTCTTCATGGCGATTTGTCTCAGAATCAAAGGGACGCAGTCATGAATCTTTTCCGTAAGGGCAATTGTGCGATTTTAATAGCTACTGATGTGGCTGCACGTGGAATTGATGTCAGTGGAGTAGATGCAGTATTTAACTTTGATATTCCGGATGATATCGAATACTATGTGCATAGAATCGGACGTACAGGACGTGCCGGTCGTAAGGGTCGTGCATTTACACTTGTTTCAGGAAGAGAAATCTTTAAGATTCGTGATATTGAGAAGATTTGCCATACGGTTATCAAGGAGAGACAGATTCCGACTGTGAAAGATATTGTCAGAGTGAAATCAGGAAAGCTTTTTGCACAGGCAATGGATGTCATGGAAAATAAGGATTTGGAAGAAATTAAGAATAGTATTGAAACCGCAGTTATGGAAAATGGCTTTTCAATTATGGATTTAGCAGCAGCTTTTATGCAGATGAGCATGGGAGATGCACCTGATGAAATTCAGGCAGAAAAGGCTTACTACGACAGAGGAAGTCGTCAGGGTAAGGATAATTATCGTAGAAGCGGAAGCCGTCCCAATCGTGATGGTGTAAGAAAATCTGGTAGCCGTACCAATTTTGATAAGTTTAAGCCAGCTCCTAAAAAGGCAAAAAAAGACTATTATTCGGGTTATAGTAAATAAAAAATGGTTTGTTTTTGGTTCTTTCTTGTGATAGTATAATTAGGTGGAATTTAGAAAACAAATGCTGTTATGAATATAGTTGGAGTGTGTTATGGATCAAAAAGAAATTAAACGGAAACGAGCAGCTAGTATCGAACGTGAACGCAGAAGAAAAAAAAGAAGTAAAGTTGTTCGTATAGAAAAAACGATTGTAGCAATTGCCGGTGTAATTATTTTATTAGGCGGATCATTGACAGTATGGATTATGCTGCCGGGTATCAAGATTGCGAAACAGTTAGAAGCAGCGGACCAGTATGTGGAAGAACAATCTTACGAGGAAGCAATTGCTTCCTGCGAAGAAGCACTGGAAATAGACTCTATGTCTGTGAAAGCCTATAAGGCAATGGCTGGTGTTTATTTGGATCAGGAAGACCGTACTTCCGCAGAAAAGGTGCTTTATAAGGGCTGGGAAACAACCGGTGATGAAAGTCTGCTGAAAGAGTATCGTGTTCATTTATTGAATGATGCGGTGGCAGATATTAACAGTCAGAATTGTACATTACAAACGTTGAATAAATGCGTACTGGCAATGGAACAAGGCGACAGTTCAGAAGACTGCTACAAGTTATTGGATGCATGTTATGACAAATTGTTCTCGGCTGCTGAAACAGACTTATTCTGTAATGTGCAGACAGAGGGCGAATGTGGATTCACACAGTATTTGCAAATCATGAATCGTTTTTTGACATTATATGAAACAAACCCTACGCAGGAATTAAAAACTGAAATAATCAAATTTGCTACACCAAAGAATTACTGTATGTGGCTTGAAGTATCACATATTCAGGAATATAAAGAACTGATGGATCGATGTGCACTTGCATTAGAAGATGAGAACGTATCGAAGCTGCAAGCTTGCATGGAAAAGGCATCTTGGGCACAGGATACTTTTGAAGAAGCATTTGCTATATTTGAATCCGGTGATTTTACTCAAATCAAGGATTTTATGCAGACAGATACCTATATTTCTATTCGTGACCAGTTCATTGATGGGACGATGGAATATTGGAGTGGAAAAACATATATACCTGTCAGCCGCGAAAAACTAAAATTGTTTTATGAAGATGAACAATGGAGTTTTGCCTTTGCAGATTACGAGGATTGTCCCGATACAGCAGGTATTATTCAAGTTTGGGGAGCCAAACAAGAAGACGCTGGGGTTCAAAGATTGTGTATCTCATACGAACCGGCAGCTGTTGACGGAGAATATTATCCGCATACAACCTATGAATTTATTTATCTTTACAGTAACGTTCAAATAGGAAAAGAGTATGTTCCGCAAATGAACTATCGTTTTGAAACCAGAGTAGCGACTCCCGAAGGAACCACCACACAATTAATTGGTGACTGGGGCGGAGAGCATGAGTGGACAACGGAATATTAGAATAGAATTCAGTCAAGAAAAAGCGTCGGGTTATGCACCCGGCGCTTTAATCATTTGAGCCATATGTAATTGATAATAGGCTCCTTTTTTGGCAATCAATTCTTTAACTGTACCTTCTTCCACAATGCCGCCGTTATCAATATAGAAGATTCGATCGGCTTTTTGAATGGTTGAAAGTCGATGTGCAATAACGAAGGAAGTTCGTCCTTTTAACAAAACATCAATGCCTTCCTGTACCAGAAGCTCGGTATTCGTATCAATGCTGGAGGTTGCTTCATCCAATATAAGAATATTGGGTTTCGATACCATGGTTCGTGCAAAGGCCAATAATTGCTTTTGACCAACTGATAAACCGCCGCCACGTTCAGTTAATACTGTATCATACCCTTTGTCCAACTTGCAGATAAAGTCATGCGCGTGTACGGCTTTTGCAGCTTCTATGATTTCTTCATCTGTAGCATCCAGTTTGCCATATCGAATATTATCCTTAATGGAACCGGTAAATAAGAAGTTATCCTGTGTCATGATGCCCATTTGTTTACGAAGACTTTCTATAGAAACATTTTTTACATTATAACCGTCTATACTGACAATACCTTTCTGTACATCGTAGAAACGACTGATTAAATTGACAATCGTTGTCTTACCGGCGCCTGTTGGTCCGACTAGTGCAATGGTTTCTCCCGGTTGAATATCAAAACATACATCATTTAAAACTTTCACATGATCATCATAAGAAAATCCTACATGTTCGAATGTTACATTTCCTTTAATTTGAGGAATTTCTATGACATCCGGTAAATCATCAATTGTTGCAGGCGTGTCCATAATTTCAAAAACACGTTCCGCAGCGGCAATATTTGTAATCAGTTGCGTATAGAAGTTACTGAGATTCATAATAGGATTCCAGAACATGCCAATGTAATTACCAAAAGCGATGAATGTACCTACAGTAACATTGGCAACACCAATGATTTTAATACCAACAAAATAAAGTGCAGCGATACCGAAACCCCAGCTGAAATCAATGCTGGAGCCCATAGCATCATTTAATTTAACAGCTTTAATAAATGATTTGCGATGCTCGTTTAATAACTCGTCAAACGTCGCGTCAGTTTCCTTTTCCGCATGAAAACTCTGAATAATTCGCATGCCTGCCATGTCTTCATGAATAAAAGCGTTTAGGTTAGACGACTTTTTGCGGAAATCCTGCCATTTCTTATGCGAATAGACTTGGATTAGCCACATACAAATCGCCATAAACGGTAACGAGCATAATGAAGCTGCTGCCAGTAATGGATTTTTGACAAACATAATCGCTGCTACTGCAACTACGGTTATAAAATCCGGAATCAAAGTGGTTACAAAGTTGCTCAGCACATCTTTTAAGGCGTTAATGTCTCCGATAATACGTGCCAGAATCTTACCTGATGGACGACTGTCAAAAAACTGCAAATCCAATGTTTGAATATGTGTATACAGTTCTTGACGAATGGTTAACAGGATTTTGTTACACACTTTAGCCATAATATACATTCGCAGCTTAATGCCGAAAACCTGTATAAGGTTAAGTCCTAATGCTAAAATGATTATTTTGTAAAGTCCGGATAGGTTTCCAGGTGCAATGTAGTCATCGATTGCGACTTCCATTAACAGCGGATTAATTACTGAAACCGCAACACAAAATCCCATAATTAATAAAACAATTAATATTTCTTTCTTATATACAAGAAGATAGGAGAGCAACCGCACCATCGTTTTGGTTTTGCCTACAGATACGGTTCGCTCATCTTCTTTATAGGAATTGATACTCATGCAATCACCTCCTCATTTGACTGGCCATATTGAGCCAGATATGTCTTGTAGTATAGGCCTTTTTGCGCAAGCAGGCTTTCGTGATTACCACGCTCGGCAATATGACCGTTTTCAAGTATGATTATTTCGTCAGCATGGCTGACAGCACTGATTCGATGTCCGATAATGATTTTTGTAGTATTGGGCAGATTGCGCAGTGTTTCATGAATCGACTGTTCTGTTTCCATATCCAAAGCAGAAGTGGAGTCATCCAATACCAGAATCGGTGCTTTCTTAGCCAGTGCTCTGGCTATTGTAATACGCTGTTTTTGACCACCGGATAGACCAACACCGCGTTCTCCGATAATCGTATCATATTGTTGTTCCATTTTCTCGATAAAACCACCTGCCTGTGCTCTGTTGGCAGCTTCTTGAACAGCTGTAAAGGAGAGCTTACTTTTCTGGCCCAGCTTCACATTGTCAATAATCGTGTCGGAAAAGAGGAATACATCTTGCATAACCAGTGAAATAGAGCTGCGCAACTGACTAAGAGATAGTTCTTTTACATTGACGCCGTCCAGAGAAATTTGACCTCCGGTTGCATCATAAAGTCTTTGCAGCAAATAAATAATAGAGCTTTTGCCGGCGCCTGTAGCACCCATAATGCCAATTGTTTGTCCGGGTTCCACATTAAATGATATATCATGTAGTATTTCGTGACCGTCTGCCTTATGGAAGGAAACCCCTGAAAAGGTAACTTGGCCTTTTACACCTGGTAAAACAGTTGGAACTTCCGGTTCGGTAATGTCCGGTTTTTCAGCATAAATTTTCCGAATCTTTCGATTGGATGCAATTGCACTGGACATACTGTTTGTCAACCAGCCAAGCATTTCCATAGGCCATACAATATTAGTTGAGTAAATGGTAAAGGCACTTAATTCACCTAATGTCATTTCACCCATTGCGACCATTCTTCCGCCTAAAAGAAGTACAAGAATCGGAAGAATTCTGGTAATTAACGAAAGATAAGGATGATACTTCACAAATAACTGTGATTGTTCCATGTTAAGGTCATAGTATTTTTGGTTATGAGATAAAAATTTGCTTATTTCATATTTTTCCCGAGTGAACGCTTTTACGGTACGAACACCCATCAGATTTTCTTCGGCAACCGTATTTAAGACTGCATTTTCTTCACTGATTGCTTCATATACATGATCCAGTTTGTGCTCCATAACAATCGCAATCGTAGCAGCAAAAGCCATACAAACAGTTGGAAGAATCGCAAGCTTCCAGTTCAAGCTATACATACAGAACAATACAATCGAAGTATGAACTACAACCTCGATGATTAACATGCCGACGAATGTGAGGCCGTCCCATATACGGTCTACATCATCTTTAATTCGCGACATTAATTCTCCGGTGCCTGTACGGTCAAAAAATTCAGCACTGAGAGATTGAATATGTACAAATAAATTTTTTCGTATGTCAGCAGATATTTGAGAGCCGACCTGATCGAAAGTATACTCTTTGGTATATTGGAAAATGCAACGGCCGGTACCAATGCCTAAGATAGCCAGCAGAAGCGGTGTCAATAGATCCATTTGTCCGCCTAAAATAACATCATCAACCATAAGTTTCGCAACCTGAGGAGAAAGCATATCAAGTGAGACGCTGATGATCATGGATGTAACTGCAAATAAAAAAGCAAATTTGTGTTCCCAAATGTAAGTAGATATTTTTTTCATAAAAATGTTCGTCAATCCTTTCTATAAAGTCCGTAAGTGGAC
>CAZNAP010000058.1:0-14513 GCA_964571145.1 uncultured Lachnospiraceae bacterium
GCTAAAAACGATATATATAAATATAGGCGTTTCAAAAGAGACATCTACGAAAAAAACACTCATATAAGAGGAGGAGTTCGAAATGAACAAAACAGAATTAGTTGCAGCAATGGCTGATCAGGCAGGATTATCCAAAAAGGATGCAGAAAAGGCATTAAAGGCTTTTACTGATGTAGTATCAGCAGAAATGAAGAAAGATGGAAAGGTTCAGTTAGTTGGTTTTGGTACTTTTGAAGTATCCAAGAGAGCTGCTAGAGAGGGTAGAAATCCTCAGAGCGGTGCTGTTATGAAAATTGCAGCTTCTAAGGCTCCTAAATTTAAAGCTGGTAAGGCTTTAAAGGACATGCTTAACGCATAAGAGTGATTAACTTTGGAGGACCTGCTTTTGCAGGTCCTTTTTAGATTCTATTATATACTTCTATAAGCACCGAGATATTAGGGTGTTCAGAAAGGATAGGAACATGAGACTCGATAAATATTTAAAGATATCCAGATTAATTAAGCGAAGAACAGTAGCCAATGATGCCTGTGACGCAGGAAGAGTTTTAATTAATGATAAACCGGCTAAAGCTTCCACCAATGTCAAGGAAGGCGATATTCTTACCATTGCATTTGGCAATAAGGATGTGAAGGTCGAGGTTTTAAGCATTCAGGAAACAGTCAGAAAAGAAGAAGCCAAAGAAATGTTCAAATATTTATAGAATAAATTACCGCATACCTTAATATATTCTTCTATAGAGAGTGTAGCAGGAACTTGATATTCAGAGAAGGGTATGGTTATTTATGGAAGATGTGACAGCAATTAGTAAAAGAGCTCATAAGCTGATACTGAATAACAAAAGGACATGTAATTTGACAGGAATCAGTGACGTACTTTCCTTTGATGAAAATGAGATTGTTTTAGAAACCGATCAAGGTATGTTAATGATGAAGGGCAAAGAACTACATGTGAATCGCTTGACACTGGATAAGGGTGAAGTGGATGTGGACGGAAGAATTGATTCCTTGATTTATTCCGATCAAATGGGCTCGGGATCTAAAGGCGAATCCTTACTTTCAAGATTATTTAAGTAGGTGTCTATGAGTCAATACATCTTCAGTGAAGCCTCGTTTTTCTTGAGTTCCTTTTTCATGGGAGTCATTATCACCTTTACCTATGACGGTTTTATTATTTTACGACGTTCTTTTCACCACAGCCTTTTATTAGTATCATTGGAAGACCTACTATTTTGGATGGCATGTGCAATCAGTGTCTTTTTAATGCTATATGAAAAAAATAATGGAATACTACGTTGGTTCTCCATTTTTGCTGCTACCATAGGAATGTTGATTTATAAAAAGACATTAAGTTCCCTTGTAGTAAATATTATGTCAACGATAATAGCTAAAATAATCCATATTTTGTTATGTGTTGTTCGATTTATTATTAAACCGATTCGATTTATATTCCGTAAAATATCGTGTATTTATGCCATAATACACAAGAAAATCAAGAAATTTATGAAATATTGCAAATTAGTGTTGACGCGAAGCATAAAATTACTTAAAATAACATTATGTAAACATTAATTATGTAAACAAGTATTGAATGGAATTGAATAGAATAGAATAGAAAGGCAAGGTTAGAAATGGCCAGAGGAATTGCATACAGAAAAAGCCGACAGAATCGCTTAGGCATGTTCTTGGTTTCCTGTGTATTATTCCTATTGTTGATTGTAGTAGCGTTTAAAAGCCGAGAGTTATCAGTAACCAGGGCTTCCTACCAGCAAAAGGAGCAGGCACTAGAAGAACAGATTGCAGCCGAGGAAGAGCGTGCTTTGGATATAGCTGAATATGAAAAATATACGCAGACCAAGAAATATATCGAGGATGTAGCTCGAGATAAGCTTGGACTGGTTTATGAAGGTGAAATATTATTTAAAGATGAAAATTAGTCAGCTCCTGCGGGGGCTGGCTTTTTTGGTCGAAAAATTTATCGGTTATGAGCTTTGTTTTGACAAATATTGCCTTCTCTTTTCTGTATAATTATGCTTTGCCACTAGTGAAGGAGGAAGGGAAGACATGAGAAAACAGGCTGATTTGGAACGGGAACCTTTTAATAGTATATTACCTGAGTATGGGAGAAGAAAACTGCTTACATATGCTGATTCTATTAAGGATTTAGCAGAGAGCTATAAGGACAATGAAATGGGCACGGGATTGCTCCAGGAGGAAAAAAAAACAGACAGAAAGGAATATCTGTGGCAGAAGCGATTTCATGAAAATAAGGATTTAATGGCTGTACATTTAGAAGAAATGGCGCAAATTATGCAGCAGCTGGCAGAGGAATCAAGACGATGCATACCCATGAGTGAAAGGCGATTTAAACAAATATCCCACGCTCTGAAGGAAGTTGACATACAGCTAAAGAAGCTGTATTTGATTGAAAATGAAGAGGGTCATATGGAGGTTGCCCTGACCATGAAGAGTCCAAAAAGCAACCTTTCTACTGAAGAAATAGGCGATTTGTTATCGGTACTGCTGAATATGCGCTTGTCTGGGGCTGCAGATAATGCTTATTTTGTTGGGACAGAATGGCAGACGTTTTATTATGTGGAGGAACCGGTTTATCATATCTTGACAGGTGTAGCAAAAGCGGTGAAGGAAACAGAAAGAATTTCAGGAGACAACTATGCCTTTTTCGAAAAGAATGCCGGAAATCTGACAGTGGTCCTATCCGACGGTATGGGTTCTGGCCAAAAGGCATGTGCAGACAGCACCATGGTAGTCGAGTTAATTCAGAAATTTTTGGAAGCTGGCTTCAAAATAGAAACCGCCATTCAGTTAATTAACAGCGTACTTATGGCAGAAGGCGAAAATTCCAATATGTCAACGCTGGACCTGTGCAGTATGGATTTGTATACCGGAGAGTGCCATTTTATTAAGGTGGGAAGTGCCAGTTCCTATATTAAAAGACAGCATTTGGTAGACCGAATTTCTTCCGGAAATCTTCCTCTCGGTATTTTTCAGAAACCGGATATGGAAGCAGCGGGACGGGAATTAATGGATGGCGATTATGTTATCATGGTATCGGACGGGGTATTAGATGCGCTGTCGCAGGGAATCGGAGAAGACATGCTGTCAGAACTCATCGGAAATACCAATTTGGAGAATCCGGGCGAAATGGCCAATGCAATCCTCAATTTTTGCATACACCAGTGCAGAGGCCGTATCAGAGATGATATGACGGTCTTGGTAATAGGAATCTGGAAAAAGGAAGACTGATACTTTCTTTTTTCCACATATTCCGTTATATTATAGTTATGATTAAAAAAGTATTAAGTTATATAAAAAAGTATCAAATGATAAAACCTGATGATACCATAATTGCAGGAATTTCAGGGGGCGCTGATTCGGTCTGCCTCTTTTTTATGATGCTTGAAATCCAAAAATTGATTCCTTTCAACTTGGAAGTAGTTCATATTAACCATGGCATTCGAAGCGATGCAGGTCAAGATGCGGACTTCGTAAAGGCACTTTGCGAGAAGCATGGAATACGGTTTTATTTAGTGGAAAAGAATATTTCCGAATTGGCCAAAACTTTGGGTATTTCAGAGGAAGAAGCCGGGCGGAAAGTCAGATATGAGGCATTTGAACAAACCTTGGGCGGGAGAGCAGGCAGGATTGCTGTCGCACATAATGCTAACGACAGAGCCGAAACCATGCTGTTTCATTTATTTCGAGGGACAGGACTGGCTGGTGCCAGTGGTATTCGTCCGATTAATGGGCGCATCATTCGACCGCTTTTGTGTGTATCCAGACAAGAGATAGAGAATTGGCTGGAGGCGCGAACGATTACTTTTTGTACAGATAGTACCAATCAGCAGGATATTTATACCAGAAATAAAATCAGGCACCATATTCTGCCTTACGCAGAAAACGAAATTTGTAAAGGTGCGATTGGGAATATGAATCGGGCAGCAGATCAGCTGTTGGAAGCAGAAGAGTTTACTGCAAGACTAACGGCAACAGCATTGGAGAAATGCGTGGATTTGACCAACCTTCCAGAGAGTTTAACGATTCATCTGCCTCAATTCTTTTTACAGGATGTATTTTTGCAAAATCGAATCTTATTATCCTGTATTGAGAAAATGGCTGGTGGCAGGAAAGACATTACAGCAGAGCACATTCATCTTATTCGCGAACTTTTTTTAGGAACAGGCAGTAAAGAGTTACATCTGCCGTATGATTTAACCGTTTACAAAAAATACGATTTGGGAATGATACAAATGAATTCTTTTCCCAAAGAGGCAAGCGTACCGACTGCAGAATATGAATTAGACATTCCTTTAAAGCTGGATATTCCTTTACTGGGAAGAGTGGAAACCACTGTATTTCCTTATAAAAATTCAGTTAATATTCCCGAAAAAACCTATACGAAATGGTTTGATTATGATAAAATAACTTCGTCTGTGGTGATTCGAACTAGAAAAAGCGGAGATTATCTCACCATTAATAAAGAAATGGCTCGCAAATCCGTACAGGATTACTTCGTGAATGAAAAGATTCCAAAGAGCGAAAGAGACAGTCTTTTTCTTTTAGCTGAAGAATCACATATATTATGGATACCGGGCTATCGAATCAGTGAATACTATAAGATAGATAGCCATACAAAAAATATTTTACAGGTTACGATTAATTTATCTGAGTAAAATTTCCGAAAGAGGAAGGGAGTCTAAAATGGCTGAAACAATCAGAACAATGCTGAGCGAAAGTGAAGTAGATGCAAAAATCAAGGAAATCGGGGAACAGATTAGTAAGGACTATGCAGGGAAATCCGTACATTTAGTTTGTGTTTTAAAGGGCGGAAGCTTTTTCATGTGCGAATTGGCAAAGCGAATTACGGTTCCGGTATCATTAGATTTTATGTCGGTATCCAGTTACGGCAGTGAAACGAAATCGAGCGGCGTTGTGAGAATAGTCAAGGATTTGGACGAACCCCTCAAAGATAAAGATGTCATCGTAATTGAAGATATTATTGATTCAGGACGTACACTCAGTTATTTAATGGAAATGCTCAGAGACCGAGGACCTGCTTCTCTGCGTTTATGCACGTTGCTGGACAAACCGGACAGAAGAGTGGTAGAGGTTAATGTTGATTATACAGGATTTCAAATTCCTGATGAGTTTGTAGTTGGATACGGACTGGATTACAACCAGAAATATAGAAATTTACCATATATAGGTGTAGTAGAATTTGAGTAAGAATAAAGGAGCAAGAATAAGCTCCTGTAGGTGAGGTAACAGGATTGAACAAAAAAAACAGAGGATATAATGCTTATTTTATTATCATACTTCTTTTGTTAGCTGTATTGGTAATTCCCAGTTTGTTGGATAACAATCAGGTGGAATACACAAGAGGCGAGCTGACACAGGATTTAGAAAAAGGCGATGTGGTTTATGCCGGGATTACCCCCAGCAGAGAAACACCAACAGGTGAAGTTGACTTTATTTTGGCAGACGGTTCTTCCAGAACCCTTTATGTAACAGATGTGTCCGAAATGGAAAGTTACCTGATTGCTAAGGGACTTAATCCGGAAGTTAAGAAGGTGCAAGAAGAGAGCTGGTTCTTAACAAGCGTATTTCCGATATTGTTGGCAGTAGTAGTGATGGTATTCTTCTTTGTGATGATGAATAGCCAGAATAGCGGCGGAAATAGCAAAATGATGAACTTCGGCAAGAGCCGTGCCAGACTTTCCATGGGCGAAGGCAAAATCATGTTGAAGGATGTAGCCGGGTTAAAAGAAGAAAAAGACGAATTGGAAGAAATCGTTGAATTTCTAAAGGAGCCTGCTAAATTTACCAGGGTAGGAGCCAGAATTCCGAAGGGTGTATTGTTAGAAGGTGCTCCCGGTACAGGCAAAACGTTACTGGCCAAAGCAATAGCAGGAGAAGCCGGCGTTCCTTTCTTTAGTATATCCGGTTCTGATTTCGTAGAGATGTTTGTAGGTGTAGGTGCTTCCAGAGTAAGAGATTTGTTTGAAGAAGCAAAAAGACATGCACCCTGTATTGTATTTATAGATGAAATTGATGCAGTAGCAAGAAGACGTGGAACCGGTATGGGCGGTGGTCATGATGAAAGAGAACAGACCCTGAATCAGTTACTGGTAGAAATGGATGGATTTGGAGCCAATGAAGGAATTATCGTATTGGCGGCAACCAACAGAGTCGACATTCTGGATCCGGCGATACTTAGACCTGGACGGTTTGATCGAAAAATCAGTGTAAACAGGCCGGATGTGGGTGGCAGAGAAGATATATTAAAGGTACATGCCAGAAATAAGCCGTTGGCTGAAGATGTAGACTTAAAACAGATTGCACAAACAACAGCAGGATTTACAGGTGCTGATTTGGAAAATCTTTTGAATGAATCTTCTATTATGGCAGCCAAAGACGATCGTGCTTTTATTAAACAGGAAGATATTCAGAGTGCATTTATTAAAGTTGGAATCGGTGCTGAGAAGAAAAGCCGTATTATTACGGAGAAAGAGAAGAAAATTACAGCATATCATGAGGCTGGCCATGCAATTCTTTTCCATGTATTGCCTGATGTGGGACCGGTTTATACAGTGTCAATTATTCCAACAGGACTTGGCGCTGCCGGATATACAATGCCATTGCCTGAACGGGATGAAATGTTTATTACCAAAGGCAGAATGTTACAGGATATTATGGTTTCGTTAGGTGGACGAATTGCAGAAGAAATTATTTTTGACGATATAACAACCGGTGCTTCCAGTGATATCAAGAAAGCAACCAAAGAAGCCCGTGACATGGTATCCAAGTATGGTATGTCGGAAAATATTGGTGTCATCAACTATAACAGTGATGATGATGAAGTGTTTATTGGTAGAGATTTAGCACATGCCAAGGCACACAGTGAGTTGGTATCCGGTGAAATTGATAAAGAAGTAAAAGAGATTATTGATGATTGTTATCGCAAAGCCAAAGCCATTATTTTGGATCATACCGAAGTACTTCATAAGTGTGCAGACTTGCTGCTTGAGAAGGAAAAGATTAACCGGGAAGAGTTTGAAGCGTTATTTACAACACAGACCAGCGAAACTGATAACTTTTTTTAAAACCAATTGTGCATTTTCTACAAAAATAAGAACATGAAATTGTAATATTTGTGAATCGTGGTTATTTACGCAGGGTATGGGTTATGCTATTATACTTCTTGTAACCCCCCCAATACATTATAAGTTTTTTGCTATACCCCATAAGAAAGAAATACCTTCTCTGAAAAAGACAGTAACCCCTACTGTCTTTTTTACTGTCCTTTTTTATTGTCTTTGTTCATGATATACTGTATACATAAATCAAGGAGAGATACATTATGAATTTGCATGATATAACGCAGGAGTTATTTTCGGCTCCCGTTTATCCGGGCGACCCAAAACCAAATAAAGAATACTTCTTAAATATTGACAGAGGCGATATTTGTAATCTGTCGATTTTATCGATGGGGAGTCATACCGGAACACACATGGATGCTCCCAGACATTTTTATGCCAAGGGAGATGATATCTGCCAGATTCCGCTTACGAAATGTATTGGTGAATGCAAGGTAATTGCGCCACCGGCACAAGTGGAGAAATGGATGATTGGTGCAGATGATATTAAGAAACTGTTAGCGGACGGAATCAAAAAGCTTTTAATCAAAGGCAATATAGAGCTTACAGAAGAAGCAGCAGTTGAAATGGCTAAAAGCGGACTGGAATTAGTTGGTGTGGAAGGGCAGACAGTAGGACCGGAAGATGCACCGGCGCAGGTACATTACATCTTGCTGGAAGCCAAGGTGGTGATTTTGGAAGGTCTTCGTTTGGGAGAAATTCCAACCGGAAACTATATTTTATCAGCTTCACCACTGAAAATGGAAGGACTGGACGGCTCGCCGGTCAGGGCGGTGTTAATTGAGCAGGCAGATACAATAGTAGGGTATGATGAAGAGGGAATTCACCGAATCAGCTTAAGTGATATTTATTATTTTGAATCCGTAGATGAGAAAGTGTTTGTTTATTGCAAAGATAAAGTTTATGAATGTAAAAAGAAACTATATGAGTTGGAAACGCTGGGAGGCGGATTCTTTAGAGCTTCCAAGTCAGCAGTGGTCAACATCAATGTGTTGGAATCTACCAGACCCTCCTTATCAGGAAGATTTCGGGCACATTTAACCAATGGTGAGGAAATAGAGATTTCCAGACAATATGTGCCGGTTTTAAAAAGATTATTGGGGGTATAGGCCAAAAAATGAAAAATGAGAAAATAGAGAATATAATCAATATAGCCAAGCAAATTGTAGTACAGTTCTTTATTATTTTTGGTTGTATTGTCCTGTTTATGACAATTTCAAGAAGCAGCATGGGATTGGAACCGGTCAGTCACCAGTATATGTTTTATATTATGGAGTTCGCCTTACTGGGGGCAATTCCAAGTCTGATTTTAATGGTGCATACAGACGTAAGTGAAAAAGCGATGCGCATCAGGTGGATTTTGCACTTTGTGATTTTAGAAGCATTGATTATTACAGCGGCAACCATAATCGATGTTGTGACGGAGCCAGCAGCAGGAGTTGTACTGTTTTTGCAAGTAGCAATTATTTATGCCATTGTCAGGTTGCTTGATTGGTCAAATGATAAACGAACCTCGGATCAAATCAATGAAGGACTACGAAAACGTAAGGAAAAGTAGCTTTAAATAACGTTTATTAACAGCTTACCCTATTGAATTTGCAACTTACCGGAAATGCCATTTACTTATTTTCTTCTTTTGCTATAGTTGGGTTACAACATCACAAAAGGAGAGAAAAGAAATGGCATTATTTATTTTAATTTTAGGATTAGTAATCGAGGTAGCACTTGCTGCCAGTTGTTTCATAGTGAAACCGGAACAAAAGAAAATCAAGAATTATGTGAGAATCGGAGAGTTTGCTTTATATGTAATTTTTACATTGCTACCGGTGCTGAACTGGAGCTTCCAATGGAAAGGACTTGCCTTACTACTTGCAATAAAAGCAGTGATTGCAGGGATTAGTCTTATTAGGAAGAAACCGGAGAAAGAATTCCATCCAATCAAAGTGATTTTCAGAGGAATTGGTTCCTTTATGTTAATTGCAAGCATGCTTGTACCCGCATTTATATTTCCACAGTATCAGTTGCCGGCTATGACAGGCACACATGAAATAGGAACGGCTTTTTATACCTATGTAGATGAAAGCAGAGTAGAGACATTTGAAAACACAGGAGCCAAGAGAGAATTAAACGTAGAATTCTGGTATCCTACAGATGCTACGGAAGGTGAGAAGTATCCATTAGTTGTCTTTTCCCATGGGGCATTCGGTGTGAGAGCCAGCAATACTTCTGCTTATATGGAACTTGCCAGCAATGGTTATGTAGTTTGTTCAATTGATCATCCCTATCACTCTATGGGAACCGTGGATGTAAACGGAAAACTGTCGATTGTTAGCATGGAATTTATGAATCAGGTGCTGGATATCAACAATGGTGTCTATACAGATGAAGAAGAAATTTATCAAATGGAACAGGAGTGGATGAGCATTCGTGTTCCTGATATGGAATTTGTTTTGGATACAATTCTGGAGAAGGCTGAGAATCCAACAGAAGATGCGGTTTATCAAATGATTGATAAAGAGCATATCGGACTTGCCGGTCATTCCATGGGAGGCGCAACTTCCGCACAGGTAGCAAGGGAAAGAGAGGATATTGATGCGGTCATTGACATGGAAGGTACTATGCTGGGTGAGTACATTGGTTTTGAAAATGGAGATTATATCATTAATCCTGAACCCTATCCGGTTCCGATTCTGCAGGTCTATACTGACAATGTGAAACTGCAGTTGGAAGAGTTGCCTGATTATGAATTTGTGAATGAAATTGTATCTGCTACGGCACCGGCGTATTACGAGGTTTGGATTAAGGGTACCAATCATATGAGTTTAACAGACCTGATTTTGTTTTCACCATTCCTTGTCAATATGATTGAAGGTTCCACAGAGAACATTAATCAAGCACCACCTGCAGACCCATACTTCATTTTGGATACGCTGAATGCCTCTATTCTGGATTTCTTCAACTGTTATTTAAAGGATGAAGGACCATTCACCATGGCAGGTGAATATGCCGAATAACAGTATTTCTATTAAAAAAAAGAATTTAGGCGAAAAATGCCATAAAGTAAGTGTGAAAGTATCTTGATAATGTATATTTGATAGGTTAAAATATACATAAGTTGTATTTCAGGAAACGGAGCACACCATATATGGATTTCGACCGATTGTTAAAAGCAGAAAAAGACAGGCAGTATATTGCAGGTATGCGGCCTGTTTTTAATAGAATGGCTTTATTCAGTGATACTACAGAAGATTATGTAACGCCAGCAGAACCCAATCCCTATTCACCAGTGACCATACGATTTCGTGCGGCTCTAAACAATGTGGATCGGGTTTTTTTGGTGCATAAGGGAACTCGACAAATGATGTCCCAGGAAAGTAAGGATACTGAATTTGAATATTTCAGCATTTCTGTGGAATTGGAAGACGAGGAATATTCTTATCATTTTGCGATTCAGTTTGGAAAAATTCTTTGCACCTACGATACGCGTGGAGTGGCCAGAGAAAGTCAGAGAGAGTATGAATTCCGCATTATTCCGGGATTTAAGACACCGGCATGGGCTAAGGGCGCGGTAATGTATCAGATTTACGTGGACCGTTTTTATAATGGAGATATTACCAATGATGTACTCACCGGTGAATATGAATATATTGGAGAGAAAGCAGTTCGTGTAGATAATTGGGACAAATATCCGGCAGTTATGGGAGTTCGCGAATTCTATGGTGGAGATTTGCAGGGTGTTTTAGATAAAATGGATTATCTGAAGTCACTGGGCATTGATGTGATTTATTTTAATCCCTTATTTGTATCTCCTTCTAACCACAAGTATGATATACAGGATTACGACTATATAGACCCTCATTTTGGCCGAATCATCAGCGATGAAGGGGAGTTAATGGAGCCGAATCAAAAGGAAAACAGAACGGCAACCAGATATATTGACCGTGTGACCAATAAGAAAAATTTGGATGCAAGTAACGAGTTGTTTGCCAAAGTAGTTTCAGAAGCACACAGGCGTGGCATGAAGGTCATTTTAGATGGCGTATTTAATCACTGTGGTTCTTTTAATAAATGGATGGACAAAGAAAGAATTTATGAAAATGCTGCCGGTTACGAAAAAGGTGCTTTTATCAGTAAAGACAGTCCGTATCATGATTATTTTCAATTTTATAATGATCATGGGTGGCCATATAACGCAAATTACGATGGCTGGTGGGGACATGACACGCTTCCCAAATTAAATTATGAGAAGTCCAAGCCCCTGTTTGATTATGTGCTTGGAATAGCAGCCAAGTGGGTTTCTCCTCCTTACAATGCAGACGGCTGGCGATTGGATGTAGCAGCAGACCTGGGACATAGCGTGGAATTTAATCACCTGTTTTGGAAAGCATTCAGAAAAGCAGTGAAAGAAGCCAATCCCAATGCGATTGTACTTGCGGAGCATTATGGCAATTCCAGAGACTGGTTAAGTGGACAAGAATGGGATACTGTCATGAATTATGATGCTTTTATGGAGCCTGTCACTTGGTTTCTAACAGGCATGCAAAAGCACAGTGATGATTTTAGAATGGATTTATATGGAAACGCAGACAGCTTTATGGGCTCCATGCGTCATCACATGGCTAGTTTCACCACGCCTTCTTTACAGGTTGCCATGAATGAATTATCGAATCACGATCACTCCAGATTCTTGACCAGAACCAATAAAGCAGTGGGCAGAACCAACACTCTGGGAGCGGAAGCTGCTGACCGGGGTGTAAATAAAGCAGTCATGAGGGAAGCCGTTGTGATTCAAATGACTTGGCCCGGTGCACCGACTATTTATTATGGTGATGAGGCAGGTGTTTGTGGATTCACAGATCCAGATAACAGAAGAACCTATCCTTGGGGGCATGAGGATCAGCAGATGATTCAGTTCCACAGAGAGATGATTCGAATTCATAAGGAAAATCCGGAAATTTTGACAGGCTCACTAAAATATATTGACGGTGACAGGCATATTCTTGGCTATGGACGTTTTAACAAGAAAGCTTGTACAGTGGTTATGATTAATAACAATGAAACAGAAGTAACCAGGGAAGTTGCTGTTTGGCAATTGGGCATTCCAAGAGAAGGCGTACTGAAGCGCCTGATGCTGACATCGGCAGAAGGCTTCACCACAGAATCACGGGAGTATCCGGTGGTATCCGGCAAGTTACGACTGACGATGCCAAAGACATCTGCGGTGGTATTGCGATTTGAAAAGAAGAGTCCCAAGAATTTCCTGTTGTTTGGACAATAGGTCGCTTGAAAATCCTACTAAAAGCCAGTAAGGAAGAAATTAGTAGTTTGCTTGAAAATCCCACTAAAACTATCAAGTGAAGAACTTAGTAGATAGCTTTTTCTTCAATTAACCTGCTAAAAGCCGACAAGGAAGCTATTAATAGGTTCATTTTAGGTCGATAAAGCCTACTGAAATCCGACATGGACGCCATTAAGTAGGTCGGCGGCACAGAATTCTGTGGACGAAATTCAACTATTCACGCATTTTAGTAGGAAAACGGTCTTCTAAATTGGTAGGCTAAATGCAACAATTGATACTTTTAGTCACCCAAAGCAGAATTACAGGATTTGTCTTGTGATATCAATCCCTACCTTGAAGTGATTCTGGGTTCGTATAAGCACCGATTGACTAGTCAATATCAAAAGGTCTGCTATGATCAATATAATCATAGGAGGCCTTTTTTGATAAAAAAGAATTATATCACAAAAAATAATAAAATCAATTTTAAATGTCTGAACAGTGCTTTTTTGTTACTGAACATATAAAAAAGGGGCTAAAATGGGTCGAAACAACTCTTTTTTTGAAGTTCGGAGTGAAAAACACATAGTTCAGACATTTAAAAACCTTTTTTCGTAAAGTTCCTTTATAATAATTATTATTTTGATTGAATTAAACAGGATGTAAAACACCATAGCAGAAGGGGAGTAAAAAATGTGCAATATCAGGTATAGGGTTAAAACTAGGGGAAAAGAAAAATGGTTACTGGTACTACTAAGTTTTTTCTTGTTTCTAAATGCAGGATGTGGCTCAAGTGTAATACAAGATGACACTAATACTGTAGATATAGCAAATGTTGTGATATCTGATGAAATTAAGGCACTTCCTGATGTTCAAAGCATGGGGGATATTCAGTCTTTACACGTAGCCATGGCATTAGATGAAACCGGACAACTGAAAGAATTGGTGAAATCGTTTGGTGAATCCGATAATGGAAAAGAAAAACAAGAAATAATTAGGAACATGCTTTATATTATGTGCGATGCGGTTGAAACGGATAGTAACAGTCGTGGGGGTTTCATCGATGCCAAAAATTTATTAGTTATAGAAAAAATAATGGGTAGAAGTTTTAACGGACAAAATGGTGCCAATCCTAATCCTTTGGCGGCTAATATTTTGAAACCACTCTATCAAGAGTTATTCGACATGTACTATAGTGAAATGGCATTGCAGACAAGTTTGAAGAATTATAAGAGTTTGCTTATATATGAAGAAGATGACAGATATGTGGATACGGAATTCTTCAATCGGTTAATGACCCAATTTGCTAAGGAGGGTGTTGACAAACAAGAAGTGTTGGAGGATATGGCAATTTATATGAAACACCTTAATGATGTCGGTATAGACGGATATATGGATTTTAAAGTATTTTATCTTACCAAGCCACTAAAAATGGCTCTTATTTCTGAAATGACAAATGATAATTTGCTTGCTGATGGAACAGCCACTCTTGTGGGCACAACGAATAATGATTTCATGATTGGTGATAGTGAAAACAATACCTTAATAGGGCAGGATGGAAAAGATGCTTTTAGTGGTGGGAAAGGAAATGATTTGTTACAAGGTGGAACCGGTAATGATATATATGCCTTTAACCTAGGGGATGGTCAGGATACTATTTTTGAATGTGAGAATGGAATCAATGCAGATAAGATTGTATTTGGAGAAGAAATTAATCAGGAAGACCTAACACTGGAGCGTATAGAAAATAATTTTGTTATTCAATATGGAGAAGAAGACAGTGTGACTATTTCGAATGATTACTACCATTGCTATGCAGGTCAACAGGAGTATCTGTGCATAGAAAACATAGAATTTGCAGACCAAACGGTGTGACACCAGATATGATAGCAGAATATGCTAAGGAAGGGGGTTGTTCGAGTGCGAAAGAAGATTCTGAGGATTAGAAGAAAATAATTTTTTGTTATAATATAGTATTTTGAAAAAGCAAGATAAGTATAACATCATTAGGTAATTGCGAAACAAGTTCGCAATTGTGATTCAAACAAGGAAAAAATCCT
>CAZNAP010000059.1:0-14272 GCA_964571145.1 uncultured Lachnospiraceae bacterium
ACGTACTTCGAATCCGGCTCTGTCTCTGGACAGACCGCCCGGGCCTAGTGCTGACAAACGTCTCTTATGTGTTAATTCGCCCAGTGGATTGTTCTGATCCATGAACTGTGACAGCTGTGAAGAACCAAAGAATTCTTTAACAGCAGCCTGAACGGGCTTAATATTAATTAATACCTGAGGAGAAACTTCCTCTGCATCATGTGTAGTCATTCTTTCACGAACGACTCTTTCCAATCTGGAAAGACCAATTCTATACTGATTCTGTAACAACTCACCTACGGCACGAATACGTCTGTTGCCCAAGTGGTCGATATCATCATCATTACCAATGCCATATTCCAAATGAATATTATAGTTAATAGAAGCAATAATATCTTCTTTTGTAATATGCTTGGGAATTAATTCATGCACATTCTTACGAATTGCTTCTGCCAATTCTTCAGGATTTTTGCCAAATTCTTCAAGAATCTGTGCCAAAACAGGATAATAAACTTCCTCGGTAATACCCAAATCTCTGGGATTGCAGTCCACAAAGTGAGTTAAATCTACCATCATATTGGAAAGAACCTTAACGTTCTTTTCTTCTGTCTGAATATAAACATGAGTAATAGCAGCGTTCTGAATATCATCAGCCAGCTGTGCACTTACCTTGGTACCTGCTGTCGCAAGCACTTCACCTGTCAGTGTATCAACTACATCCTCTGCCAGAATGTGATGTCTGATTCTGTTTCTGAATGCAAGCTTTTTGTTGAATTTATATCTTCCGACCTTAGCCAAGTCATATCTTCTGGGGTCAAAAAACATAGCATTAATCAAGCTCTCAGCACTTTCGACACTAAGTGGCTCACCCGGACGGATTTTTTTATACAGTTCTAAAAGACCTTCCTGATAATTCGTAGAAACGTCTTTAGCAAAACTTGCTTCAATTTTTTCTTCATCACCAAATAAAGCTCTGATTTCGTCGTTGGTTCCAACACCAAGCGCTCTGACCAAAACTGTAATGGGAACTTTCCTGGTTCTGTCTACACGTACATAAAAAATATCATTGGAATCAGTTTCGTATTCCAACCATGCTCCTCTGTTAGGAATAACAGTGGAGGAAAATAATCTCTTACCTATTTTATCATGACTGATTGCATAATAAATACCGGGAGAACGAACCAACTGACTAACAATAACACGCTCAGCACCGTTAATTACAAATGTGCCGGTTTCTGTCATGAGCGGAAGATCACCCATAAAGATCTCGTGCTCACTGATTTCTTCTTTTTCCTTATTGTAGAGACGTACTTTCACCTTTAATGGTGCAGCATATGTTGCATCTCTTTCCTTGCATTTCTCAATAGAATATTTTACATCATCTTCGCACAGCTCAAAGTCCACAAATTCAAGACTTAAATGCCCGCTGTAATCGGCAATTGGAGAAATATCATCAAACACCTCCTTCAGTCCTTCTTCAAGAAACCATTTGTAGGAATCCTTTTGGACTTCAATCAGGTTTGGCATCTCCAGAACTTCTTTCTGCCGCGAATAACTCATGCGCATATTCTTGCCTGCGGCAATGGGACGTATTCTGTTTTTTTCCATTGACTATTCACCCCGTTCTTATGATTTAGCAATCATACTTACTTAAAAGCATAACACACCACAATAGTGTACTATCCATTCTACTACAAAGCCAAATACGAGTCAATAAATATTTTCGCTTTTTGGGAAATTTTTTACACAATTTAAACAACCGGTTTTCAGTCTATTTATACGCTGTCCGGTGTCTAAGTTTAAGCAGTAACAAAAGCTGTGTACTAAGTTGAGTAAGTACACAGCTTTTCTTCATTCATTTAACAATTCAATCGTTATTCTTAATTAATATGATTCACTAATTAAGTTGTTTGGATTGTACTAATTACTTTAATGTAACCTTAGCATCTTCTGCTTCAAGTTTAGCCTTGATGTCAGCTGCTTCGTCTTTAGATGCGCCTTCTTTAACTACCTTAGGAGCTCCATCAACTAAATCCTTAGCTTCTTTCAAGCCAAGACCTGTGATTTCACGAACAACTTTGATAACCTTAACTTTGTTAGGGCCAACATCTGTAAGTTCTACGTCAAATTCTGTCTTCTCTTCTGCTGCTGCGCCTGTATCGCCTGCACCTGCTGCTGCAACTACAACACCTGCTGCTGCGGATACGCCGAATTCTTCTTCACAAGCTTTTACAAGATCATTTAATTCTAATACTGTTAACTCTTTGATTGCATCGAGTAATTCCTGAGTGGATAACTTTGCCATTTTAATTTCCTCCATTTAATTTTTCAATTTTAATTTAATAGTATTTGTTAATTGCTAACTAATTGCTAGCAGATGCTGTTTATTCAGCAGGTGCTGCTTCAACTTCTTCAGCAGGTGCTGCTTCTTCTGCCGGAGCTTCTACTACTGCTTCTTCTGCAGGAGCTTCTGCTACAACTTCTTCTGCTTTAGCTTCTTCTGCTACAGGTGCTTCTGCTTCTACTTTAGCCTCTGCTTTAGCTTCTGCTGCGGGTGCTTCGCATTCTCCTGCGCCGCCTTTTTCAGCAAGCTGATTCATAACGCGAGCGAAGTTTGTAATAGGAGACTGAATGCTTCCAAGTAACTTGGAAAGTAATTCTTCTCTTGAAGGGATCTTAGCGATATTTGCAATGCCTTGTGCATCATAAACATCTCCTTCAACCATTCCGCCTTTAACTTCCAGCTTGGGTGCTTCCTTAGCAAACTTGCAAAGTTCTCTTGCAGGTGCTGTTGCATCTGAAGTTGAAATTGCAATTGCGCTAGGGCCTTCCAAGTAAGGAGCAAGACCTTCTAAGTCAGTTCCCTTGAATGCCAGTGTCATCATTGTGTTCTTGTAAATCTTATAGGTGATACCTGCTTCACGCAGCTGTCTACGAAGTTTCGTATCCTGATCAACCGTAAGTCCACGATAGTCCACAAGTACAACAGACTGTGCATCCTTGATGTTAGCAGAAATTTCTTTTACTACTGGTTGTTTCAATTCGATTTTTGCCACTTTCATTACCTCCTGTTAGATTTTGGTGCCGAAAGGAATTTAAAAAGCCCTTCCGAAAACGGAAGGGCAGAATGTCGATTCTGGGAATCTATTCTGTAAACTCTTCTCCTCGGTAGGCGATAAACTTACGCTTAATTAAGCACCTACTGTCTTCGGCTTGGTCGTAACGACCTTATTTAATATAGCATAAAGGAATCCGTATGTCAACAAATATTTGTATTGTACATAGCGGTTTGTACATAACAGTTTGTGTAGCTTATTGCAGTTTGTCAATATAGCCGTCGGCATCGATTTGTACATTCGGCGAAAGATTTCGTAAATAGGATAAGATTCTTTCCTGCTCGGAGCCATAAACCAAATCTGTTCTACTGTCCTGCTGAATAGCCGGCACAAACCGAAGCTGTTGTAAGCCTTCTGCGTTAAATGTAGCCAAAACCATTCCTGTATCTACTGTTTTAGAGTTAAACCAAAAGTTTCCGATGCTATAAAAAACCGGTGTTTCGCCGCAGTAGGTAATACCCTGCAAACAATGGGGATGGTCGCCAATAATCAAATCCGCCCCTGCTTCTGCAATCCCTTTTGCCTGATCCACCTGCGCCCAGTCCGGCTCTGCCTCATTTTCCGTTCCCCAATGAATATAGGTAATGACGAAATCACTGTTGGCATCTGCCTCTTGAATGACTTCATATAGCTTCTCCGGATTCCAACATCTGAATGTACCTGCACTGTTTTCTGTTGCCCCGCGTGTATCCGGATTGTCCAGTCGCTCGATTTGAGTGGCTGCTACAATGGCAATCTTAATATCATTCACAATATAGTAAACAGGTGCTGAGGCTTCTTCAATGTTCCTACCCGCACCCAGATAAGGAATTTCTGCTTCATTTAAAGTGTCCAGCGTATCCAGCAGTCCGGTTTCTCCAAAATCATAAATATGATTGTTGGCAAGAACTGCCACATCTACACCCATATCATGCAAATACGTAACGCTGCCTGTATCCGCACGGAATGTATAAGTTTTGCCTTCCAACGGTGTCCCTCTATTGGTAAAAGGAAATTCATTGTTTGCCACTAAAATATCCACACCCTGCATTCTGGCCAGCAACGGTTCTGAAATACCGTTTTCTATAGAAACGCCTCGGCGTACCAGATTGGCCATGACTGCATATTCATCGTCCAACAATATATCGCCCACGAAGCCAATGGTTACGCTATCCTTACTGTGTCCCTCTTTGGTAAGAATGCGATTTGCTTCACAATACGCTTCGTCGGCCAGCTCTGCCGCATATTTTGATTGCCCCGACTCATCCACCTGTGGAACTTTGGCTTCAGGAATCTTTTCCCATGGGAAGTGCAGTCCCTGATCATCTTCCGTCGAAATATCAGTCACAGATTCCTGCCCCAACCTATTCTTCTCTGATGCTTCCTGTGAGGAAAGGGTCTTGATGAGCAAAAGGCTGGTTGTTCCTACCACTATAAAGGCTATCAGAGTAATCAAAAATATAGTGACAGGAGTCACCTGCTTTTGGGTTGTATCTCGATGCTCGCGGACTCGCTTATTCAGTTTCGTTTTTTTGCTTTTATGAGTTGCTTTCATAACTATAGAATACCATATTTGCAGACATTCGTCACTTGCTACGTGGCCAATGATAGCTACGTGACCAATAGTATGTCAGCATTAGATAACAAAAAATGAGCAGCCCTTTGCAGGACTGCTCACAATTATTGTTGTTTTTATTTCAGAAAAATACGAATCAGGAATTAGAATTTAGCTACGCTAACTCTTACGCCAGGACCCATTGTTGAAGTAAGTGTAATACTCTTCAAATACTGTCCCTTTAATGCTGCAGGTTTAGCCTTAACGATTGCTTCCATCAATGCATTGAAGTTTTCCTGAAGTTTTTCTTCTGTAAAAGAAGCTTTTCCAATCGGAACGTGAATAATATTGGACTTATCCAATCTGTATTCGATTTTACCAGCTTTAATATCATTGATAGCCTTGGTTACATCCATGGTAACTGTTCCGGCTTTTGGGTTAGGCATAAGGCCTTTAGGACCAAGTACCTTACCAAGACGTCCAACTACACCCATCATGTCAGGGGTAGCAACAACTACGTCAAATTCTAACCAGCCATCATTCTGGATCTTAGGAACCAGTTCATCTCCGCCTACAAAATCAGCTCCAGCTGCTTCTGCTTCTGCAACTTTATCGCCTTTAGCAAATACCAAAACCTTAACAGTTTTACCAGTTCCGTTAGGCAGTACAACTGCACCACGAATCTGCTGTTCAGCGTGACGTCCGTCACAACCTGTTCTGATATGAACTTCTACTGTTTCATCAAATTTAGCAACTGCTGTTTTCTTTACAAGTGCTACTGCATCATTGGGTTCGTATGCAACTGCGCGGTCAATCTGTTTTGCAGCTTCTACATATTTCTTTCCATGTTTCATTATTAATTCCTCCTATGGTTCAAACGACATCGCCTTTTCCATCTGCAAAAGCATCAGGATTCTGCTTATTGTCTCCCACTCCTTGAATATTTGTTAGTTAGTCCTCTACTGTGATACCCATACTTCTTGCTGTACCTGCTATCATGCTCATAGCAGTATCAATATTTGCTGCGTTCAAATCAGGCATTTTGATTTCTGCAATTTCTTTCAGCTTAGCTTTAGAAATTGTTGCAACTTTGGTCTTGTTAGGTACTGCTGAACCAGATTTAAGGTTGCATGCCTTCTTAAGAAGTACTGCAGCAGGGGGAGTCTTCGTAACGAAACTGAAACTTCTGTCTGCATATACTGTAATAACAACAGGAATGATTACGTCACCTTTGTCAGCGGTTCTTGCATTGAACTGTTTTGTAAACTCAACAATGTTTACCTGATGCTGTCCCAGTGCAGGACCAACCGGGGGAGCTGGTGTAGCTTTGCCCGCAGGAATCTGTAACTTAATATATCCTTCTACTTTTTTTGCCATGATGGCACCTCCTAATTATAATGCAAATATCTTTGCATCGTGGTATGGCGCAGAATTTCTTCCGCTCCCACAGCCCGTGAATCGCTTTCACAGACTATTATAAAGTTACTATATATTATATAGAAGCATTCTTGTCCATTGGAAAAGACTTTTTTCCGGAAAAGAGTATCTCTATATTAATACCAAAAATTAATTCATTCTTCTTACTTCTGCAAAACTGATTTCTACAGGAGTTTCTCTTCCGAACAACTCTACATTGATTGTAGCCGTCTGCTTGCCGAAATCCATTCTCTGTACCACGCCTACTGTATCTTTCCATACACCGGCAACAACAGCGATTGCATCTCCCTCAGCAAAGTCAACAGATACATTTTCAGTTCTGATACCCAGGGGTTTCATTTCAGCTTCAGACAACGGAACCGGTTTGCTACCGGGGCCTACGAAGCCTGTTACACCTCTGGTATTTCGAACTACATACCATGTATCGTCATTCATAATCATATTAATCAAAACATAACCCGGAAACATCTTCTTCTGAACTGTCTTCTTCACACCGTTCTTGACTTCTAAAACGTCCTGAATCGGCACACGCACTTCCAGAATTTCTTCTTCCAGATGTCTGTTTTCGATTGTTTTTTCTATATTGGCCTTAACTTTGTTTTCATATCCGGAATAAGTATGCACTACATACCAGTTCGCTTCTGCCATATATTCACCCTCGCTTTACAGACTTGTTATGAAATCCACACCATATTTAATGAAGAAATCCAGTACAGCTATAATTGCACCGAGTACAATAGAAGCAAAAGCAACTGCAACAGACTGCTTTAAAAGTAAATCCTTGTCCGGCCATGAAATTTTCTTAAACTCTGCCTTGATTCCCTTGAAAAAGCTGGGTTTAACTGTCTTTTCGGTTTTTGCTGATTCTGCCATATCTAACTCCTTTCAAGCATCTGTGAATTTACTTGGTTTCTTTGTGCAATGTGTGAGTTTTGCAGAATCTACAATATTTCTTGGTTTCCATCCTGTCGGGATGTGTCTTCTTATCTTTTGTTGTATTGTAGTTACGCTGCTTGCATTCTGTACATGCCAATGTTATCTTCGTACGCATTTTAATTCCTCCAATTTTCTACCGGATTTTGAGCATAAAAAAAAGACCTAATTTCATCTCGTTTGATAACTATAACACATCCTTCGACTCTCGTCAATAAGGATTTTTCGTTGGTTGTTGCGTTGGTTGTTGCCTATTTTTGAAGGGATATTTGGTTGGTTGGGGCTTTGGGCTGATCGAGGCTTTGGAGTTGCTGGGGCTTTGGGGTTGCCGAAGCTTTGGGGTTGGTGGGACTTTGAGGTTGCCGAGACTTTGGGGTTGGTGGGACTTTGAGGTTGCCGAGACTTTGGGCAACTGACCGCATTTTATCCCTCACATGCCCAAAGTGAGTTTGATGCACTGGCAGCTCATATGCTTTTGGCAGCGGTGTTCAATATCTAGCTTGCGCGCCCACACTGTGGCAGAAACCCTGGGCATGGATGATGACAAATTAACGCTGTCCGCCCAAAGCAACAAAATGGAAGCAAAACTGGCAAGTTGGTTTGGGCACGGGAAGCAGAAATGCATCTAATTATTCCCAAAGTTAACTCATCTCCTTTTTTAATCAACGTTCGATCCGTATGATTCCATTACCCTAGAGGCACTGAGATAATAGATGACGAATTATAAGAAGCAACCAAAAAGAGTTGATTTTTTTGCGCCTATTTTCTTGACAAAACCATGTATACACTCTATTCTATAGATAAGAGAAGCGCCTATGCTACCGATAAAAACGGTTGTGGCTACTCTCCGATTATTGTTGGATTTTTACCGTCGTTGCCGACGGCTCCCATTCAATTTTGCCGAGTTGGATGGGAATTTTTTATGCCTTCTTTTACAAATCTGACATAGAAACCACAGTGACAACTGAATTAGCAAAAGTTGATAGCAGATTAACCTGCATTACAATTTTGCTTCTCGGCTATTATTGGTTTTAATCTTATTTTAGCCGAACCATTTGCAAAGATAAAGGTCAGAATTGGATATCCCGAGCCATACTTGCCCCGATTCGCGCAATAAAGCCAAGCACATCCTCTTTCATTGTATCCGGAAAAGTCGTTAATACCGGTGCCGTTTCAAAGCTCAGCGAATTGTTGAATTTAATATTTTTTAATCCTCTGATAAATCCGTCCCAATCGGTGGATGGTTTGTTTTCTCGATTTTTGGTAAAGGTATAAGGAATTTGATGCAAATCTGCAATTCCGTCATTATCATGAATATGCAATACTTTCAAGCGATTGCCCAAATCCGTTATAAAACTTTCAAAATCTATTCCCACTAAATTAGCATGCCCAATATCAAAACAGAATCCCAATACCTCCGCATGATATTTGTCGTTCATCCGATCAATCCGTTCAACAGCCTTCTTCACATTACAGCAGGGGCCTTCCACCAGATGCCCTCCCATGCTGTCATATAGGTTTTCTATACAAATGGTAATGCCCATCTCTTTAGCCATGGGTGCCAAATAATTCAAGAATTTCTCTGTTTCTGCCCATTCAGCTTCTTCTGATCCTAAATATCTGGCCAATTTGAAGCCATGAATCACTATATAAGGGCATTCCAAAAAGGCGCACACTTCCAAACTCTTAGGTGCTACCACATTCCATAAATAATCATTTATTTCTTTTTTTGCTCCGGGAACCAGTGTAGGATAAGGCATATGCATTTGATTGATTCTAATGCCTGCTGCCTCTGCACCCTTCTTATGTGGAGTGAAAAATGCTTGTAGTTCCTGTATCGATTGGTCAAAAAAAGTGTTGACCTTAGACTGATACAGGGAAGTGTTTAAAAGATATCCATTCAGACTGAAATCCGCACAGGAAAAGCCCACTCGCTTCAGCATGGCAAATCCGTCTTCCGGATGCTCGTCATTTACAGCATTTTTTGTTTGTACGCCAATCTGCAGCATCCTTATCTTCCTCCGTCTTCCACTCTGTCAAAATAAAATGTAGGCATATACTCATCATTAAAAAACGCAATGGGATTAGTGATATTCATCTCCCGCAGTTGCTTCTCGATTTCGCGATAGTAAATATTACAGATAAAAATAGTGCAATCTTTTGGCAAATCTCTTAAACTTTCCGGCGTCTTCACTTCCAGTCCGCAAAAAGTTGTTCCCCACAGATTACTGTTATTATCGCATGTAAATAATGGCGGGTATTTCTCGCCATAACATTTCATATAATTTCTGCACATGTTGCCGGCACCAAAAAGTACAATCGAAGAATGTCTTCGCAATAAGTTCTCAATCTCGATTTGCCACTTAAAATAATCCGCTACCGACTTGGCCAGCTTCAATAACATAGGACGCAGTATTGGGGAAAAAGCTTGCGCCGTATCTGCAAAATTCAAAATTAATTCACCATCAAATCCGGCTTCTCTCAATCCCCGAATCAAACTCAGCCAATCTGTCTGCGAACGTCCCTTGCTCACACCGGTAAAGGGGAGCATGGCACTCTCTGTGTTTCCATCATTATCCCGGAGGATTACTGCCTTTAATCTGGAGCCTAAAGAAAGCACATAGTCATACATGTTCTGCCCGCATAGATTATTAACTCCTGTATCCATACAGAACCCAAATAGTTCTTCGCCCACTTCCTTATTAAGAGTGTCAATCCAGTTCACTGCTTCCGTTGCATTCGAGCAAATGCCACGCACCAAATGTCCGTTTACATCCTTACACTGATTTTCCAAAAGAATCATTACACCATTCTCTTTTGCAATAGAAGCAAAGTGCGGATAATATGCCTGATTCACTTCCCACTCCTGCCCTGCTGCTACACCTGCAAACCAAGGACGAATCACTATATATTTACAGTCTGCTTGTCCGCAAACTCTGATACTTTCTTCTATTAGCTTAACCAGCTGCTCCTTCCACTCCGGATGCTTGGTATCTCTGCATAGGTAAGGCGCATAAGCCACCGAGTGATGTAAGGCTGCCTGCTTGCAACGTTCCATCATGGGGAGCAATTTCTCACTCAGTTTGGTCGGCTCATCAAAAACTTTGGTTCTGTCCAGCACGCGCTTGGCTGCTTGCCCAGTTGCCTTATCTCGCGCTTCCAGCTCATTTGGTCGACAACATAAAGACATGTCAAACAACACATCTGCAAAGCCTGCCTGTTCCATGTCTATAATGCCCTGTCCTGGGCGGTCTATATCAATTATTCCTACTGGTGAACAGATAATATTCATTCCAATTCCTCTTACATTTCCAAATTAAAGCATTCTCTTCTCAATCATTGCCTTTATTTTAGTCGAGCTGGTGCTTTCAGTATAAGGAAAAAACACAAGTTCTGCACCATTCTTTTCCAAAAATTGCTTCTCAGCAAGCCAATTCGGATTATCCACATAATCGCTTCCCGAGAATTGGGCATCAAAGTGATAAAGTCTGTAGGCATCCCTGGTGCCACCATAATTCTGCGGTATTTCAACTGCTTCGTCTACATATTTACATGAACGTACCATTTCGATTCGCTCATTGAACGGAATAAATGGCTCGGTGTTCTTGCCCTTCCGGACGCCCTCGTCTGTTACAACACCAACAATCAAATACTCACACTGCTCTTTGGCACGCCTAAACATATTTAGGTGCCCCACATGGAAAAGGTCGAATACGCCGGCAATGTAGCCAACATGATACTTCTTGGATACCGAAACCTGTGAAGTAGTATTCTCTTTGCTCAACTCCTGACTACTCAAACGCTTCGTAGGATACTCAATATCAGTATCATAAATACCATAATATTTCACACCCAATTGCTTGAGCTGTTTAACAACTGCTACATAATTCTTAATACAAATAATCACCTTATACTCGCCCGGCTGCATTTGCTTTAAGATATCCGGCGAGTCAATCCGAATTCCTTCAAGTTCCTGTCCCCACTTGTCTGCATTATTATCCAGAATACAGTCAACCGCGTAGTCCTTTCCATAAAGAGCCAAGAACTTCTTTGCAAAATTCCCGGAACCAAACAGAATCAACTTCTTATTTTCAACATTACGGAAAATATCAATAAACAACCGCTGGTAGTCACCAGCAGAATAATTCATACGCTGCCTGTTGGAATTCACTGTTCCGTAATTTCTCATATACTTTTCATTGAAAAGACGTAGCTCCCTTTGATGACGAAGCTTCGTAGTAAATTCCCCCGCATACTTATACCACAACTCCAGCTGTTCATTCAACCCATACCGCTCATAAAAGAAATCCATAGGCAGAATTGCTTCCATTTGCGCTCTATTCGAGTATATAATGCTTATTTCCCGCAAAATAATTGCATTAGCCGGATAGTTTTCTTCATAAAATTCCTGATCATAAAATACAAACTCACCATCTATGACGAAACAATTCAAGGGCACCAAATCCGGATAACCTTTTTTAAGCCAAACACCCAACTCTTCTTTTACTTGCGCTTGCGTAGAGCTTGATTGCTTCTTAATATATTGACTAAATTCAGATTCTACCGGTTCTATCTGTTCTGACGATTGCAAAATCAGTTTTCTAAATCGATCTACTTCCTGTATAAACTTCTCTTTATCTTGTAAAATCAAATTTTGAAAGTATGTAACTGCCGATTCCGCCTCTATATAGGGAATTACATAAACATCATTCTGCACTGTTGCCTCTACAACTTTCAACCCATATGCCTGTAAATCTGCTGCATTTTCCATTAATATAGAAGCTTTGCACTTTCCTTCCTCGTAAATTGCACGCTTTTCCACCCAGCCATCATTGCGAATTTTCGTCATTACAGAGTTCTCTCTGCCTCGATCCATAGCAAGTGTCACATGATTAATATTGGAAAAGGTGCCATCTTTAGAGCACTCAATTAAAAATGCATTGGCCATTCTCTGAAAAAGTCCATTTTGAACCAAATCAGTATATAAATACTCCTCCTCCAAAAAAACAGTATCTGGATTATGATACATAGGGAAATAACGAATTCCAAGTTCCTCGACCGGCGGGAAACCATCCGCATAGATCAGTTGTGGCATGGTCAAATCCGGCAACACAGCATAGAATTTATGATTCTCGATACCTGCCTGTGTTAAAAACTGCTCCACCTCTGCTCTGGGATAATTACGTCCCACTAGTTCTCCGCGGTCTGCCTGCGTCACTCTTCTATAATGCTCAATTCCATCAAAATTACGTTCTGTAAAAGGATCTATATCCCCACAAAAATAGCGGAGTCCCAAACGGTTATCCACTCCAAGTAGCAATCTGCCCTCCGGTTTCAACATTGCCTGTAACTTCTCCAATACGGACACAGGGTCAGATGCATATTCAATTAACTGCACAGCAATAATAAAATCATATTCCTCTGCAGTTATTTGCTTTGTATCCAAAAATTCCTTCACTGAGCTATAAGAAACCTGCAGCTTCTGCTCACGCAAATCGTCTGCAAGTACCGCTTCATCGGAAATGCATAATACCTTTCCTGATTTGGAAAAATCATACCAGTACAATAATCCTTTGGGTAAATCTCTGATAATTTCATCTGCCGTCATGTATATACTCCGTTTGATTTATTTAACGTTAATTATAACATGATTATCGGCATTCTGGAGGGAATATTCAAGATGTGTAAATTAATGTTGTAGTAATAGTGCACAACACCTTCAAGTAGGCATAAACACTGAGATAAGCAATGGTAGAATATCCGAAATAGATGAAAAGAGTTGATTTTTTCTACATCCGCTTTCTTGCATTTCCATTGATATCCTTATTTTCTCACTCATCACTTATATACAACCTATTGGAATTATCCTATTCATGGAATCAATTGGCACTATTATTGGTGACATGCAAATCACAGCACCTTCTCCAATCTCATATCCAAGGCTTGATAAAACTCCAAAATTTTTCACTGAATCTTTTCCGGGTTCTGCATGTTTCTTAATTTCTATTGGATATATCTTGGAATTATCTAAAATCAACAAGTCAATTTCTTTTCCATTATTGTCTCTGTAATAACAGAGTCTGTTTCTTGTATCAATACCAGCATTTGCATATCCTTTAATAATTTCTGACATAACATAAGTTTCAAACATTCCTCCTGCCATAGCTGATAATTCCAATGTTCTTGGATTATTCCACAAACTTAAGTAACACGCCAAGCCGGTATCCATGAAATAGAGCTTTGGTCGTTTTACTATTCGCTTGATTGTATTTCCAAAATAGGGGTGAAGTAAATAAACCAGTCCCGATGATACAAGAATAGACAGCCAACTATCAGCCGTCTTTCCATCAATCCCCACATCTTTAGCCATATCACTTAAATTCACTTCTTGTCCTGTTCTCACCGCTACACATGCAATAAATTTTAAGAACTTGCTTTCACCACGTATATCAACTAAATTTCTAATATCTCTTTCTATATACGTTTGCAAATAGGAACCATAAAAGTCTTCTGGTCGAAGTTCTGAATCAACCACCATTTTAGGCATACTTCCACGATAAATTTGTTCAAAGACACCACTAATCGTACTTTTCCCCTTTGGTTCTGAAATCTCACACGGCAAAAAAGGATTGATTTGATATCCCATGATTTCTGAGCGGCTAAGTGAATACATAGACAAAATGCCTACTCTTCCTGCTAAAGACTCACTTACATTTTTCATCATGTGAAACATCTGTGAGCCTGTCAAGAAATACTGTCCTGCCGTTTTTGTTTGATCAACTCTTATTTTAATATATGGTAGCAATTCAGGAGCAAACTGTATCTCATCAATAATGACTGGTGCACTGTACTGTTGAAGAAACAATTCTGGATCTGTCTGTGCAAGCATCCTAATATTCGGGTAATCCAATGTGACGTAATTAATTCTTGAATCAGTTTCTTCTCTATATTTCTCTAATAATGTAGTCTTTCCAATCTGCCTTGCTCCGCAAACCATAACTACTTGAAAATGTTTTGCCAGATATGATAGTTGCGTACTAATGCTTCTTTGTATATACATCACATTCTCCTTATACATTTTAGGAATTGTATTCCATAATTGTATTATATCATTCTAGATACGTTTGTCAATTGTATTGCTTATATTATGTCTGCGTTGAAGTATCAGTATACCTAAACCTTCCAACACTTGTTCTTCATGACTCTATCGCAAGGCATAGCTAGTATAACATCCTTTAAATAACTGGACTATAATGTTCTCCCGTGATACAAT
>CAZNAP010000060.1:0-13844 GCA_964571145.1 uncultured Lachnospiraceae bacterium
CCGTCGGGTTCCACCTGCATAGCAGGTGGTTTTATTTAATGATGCCATACAAAAAAATCCTGAATTGATATAGTAATCAATTCAGGACGAATTAATAAATCCGCGGTGCCACCTGATTTACTGCAATTGCAGTCTCTTTCCATTTTAAAATTATCAAGCTGATAAAGTTGTTATTCATATGGATTCATTCTGCCGGCTTTCCACCACCCCGGCTCGCTGTAAGTGATAATCCACACTACTGGTCTTCGTCTTCGCTTTTACAGTGTAATCATAATGTAGATTGACCAATTTGTCAATTGATATTACACATTCTATTGTAATTCTCTGCCATACTTCACATCATAAATACGAATGCTTATAATAATGTCATCTTCATATTTATAATTGATCCATAAGCGCGAATTCTTCTTGTAATCTTCCTCCGGATCAACTTCTATATTTCCATTAAATAATACAGAGTAGACATCCACATCGGATTCAAATTCATATTCAAAAGCATCTTTTACTTTCTCGATACTATCTCCGACTGCAATATCTTTATAGGTTCTTACTGCTTCATTTTTCACACGAAAAGCTCTGACAAAACCAATTTCATTCGTAATGTACATGAATAATTCTTCGTCATCCTTTTCAACTATATACGAAGACAATGAATCTCTATATGTAGCTGCATAACCTTCATCTTTCGTAACAGTATAATCTTTCAATTTTGTTTCCATATCTTCTTGTGCAATATCATAGGTAACCACCGTCTTGCCAATTGCCAATTCAGATGGGGATAATTCCACTTGTTTTGAGCATGCACCAAAGCAGCAACAGCTCATTACTAATAATACAGCTATTATTTTCATATTATAATGATTCCTTCCATAGAGTTTGCTGATTAAAATTTTATCACGTTTCATTTCATCTTTCTACAAATTTTATCAGTACCCCTCTCTTCCACCATACACTACACCCCAATTACTCCAGTATCAAAACATCCCCATCAAGAACACCAGCCTCGCGATAATTCCATTCTGGCTGCATGATACTATTTGTTCTCTCCAAATAGATAGTCGTTTCTGCACTTGTACTAAACACTGCTGATTCACACAATATTTTCAGTGTTTTCCATATTTGTTGCTCACAATCGACCATAATGGTGATTTCTTGATTATCGGATATCAATCTAAAACTAATGGTTATCATCATCCTTCCAAAATCCTTTCGAATGGAATCTATATAGAGAAATCTGATTAAGAGACATCCCGACTCGCAAGAGGCGTATATCGATTCCTCCCCTTTTACGACTTAAGGAAAAGTTCTACCCCATGGTTGTCAGGTGGTCTCCTAATCAGAAATATTATATACGAAAAAACCTCAATTCTGATTTTAAATGTCTGAACCGTGTGTTTTTCACTCCGAACTTCATAAAAAAAGACATTTTGACCCTTTTTTGCCCATTTTCATATGTTCAGACGCAAAAAAGCACGATTCAGACATGTAAAACTGGATTCACCAATTTTTGCCTTATTATGTCCTCAAATAGATATTTATTGGCATTCGCTAAGAAAGAAAACGGGGAACTAGTATATGGCTCAAATCAGGAATCTGTTACTAAATGAATATCACTTTACCACTTATCAACTTGAAAAAATGAAATATGTACTATTATCACTTCTTTCCGAAATAACAAAGTTTATGCTCATCATTTCGTTTTTTCTCATCATGCATAAATTACCGGAACTAATTGTCTCTACGATTGTTTTAATATGTATACGTTGCTTTACAGGAGGAATTCATCTCAAACACTACTTATCCTGCTTAATTCTAACCTTTTGCATTTTTTTTATAGGCATTTATATTTTGCCAATGTTGATTAGCATTAATTCTTTTGGGATGATTCTTGTTTTAAATATCTGCATTATACTCATTTATTTGATTGGTCCTGTTCCTTCTTCTTATCGCCCTCCTCTGTCCGCGGAGCAAAAAAATAAATGCAAAATAATCGCTGTTACTACGATTCTTATTTTTATCTATATCATTTTTGTATTTCAAGAAGCCAGCTGTATATCTGCCGGCTTTTGGATTATTGTACTTCAAACTCTTCAATTAGGGTTTGCAAAAATATTCTTACTAACAAAAGGAGAAGAAAAAAATGAAGCAAAAAATTGTTAAACTAATTGGGTTATTAGCAAGTACCTGTCTGGCTCTTTATCCTATTATAATTGGGGACAGACCAAGCTTTTTATTCTTTGGAGAACTTCCGATTCCCAAAGAGTAAACGTTAGTCATACAAGGCCTATCTTACAGAGTATCAGTAAGTTGCTTTTGATAAAGTTGCTTTGGACATGATCATACAATCATGTTACAATATTCTGCATAACAGAAAGGAATTGACTGGCTATGCTGAATATCATCAAAATGAATGACTCGATTTGGAGAATACATGAGGAAAACAGAACTACCAATCCGGATGCTTATTTGGTAGTTGGAAATGACAGGGCTGTCGTTATTGATGCTCTGGAATCCGAAGCAGGTCTTTATAATACTGTGAAGCAACTTACTGATAAGCCTTTATTCTTATTATTAACACATGGACATCCCGATCATGCTGGAGTTGGTGTTGACACTTTTGTCATAAATCACTGTCCTGTTTATATGAACTATAAAGATATGCCGCTGCTACCCCTATATTGTAGCAAAACTCAAAAAGATACAGATGTGATTATGGAACTAAATGCCGGGGATTCTTTTGACTTAGGTGGAATTGTTTTGGAAGCCTTCGCCATACCTGGACATACCCCGGGCAGTATCGCCTTTATTGAGCAGAAACACAAAATACTCTTTTCCGGTGATTCTCTTGGCTCCGGTGGTATCTGGATGTGGCTTCCGGAATGTCTGCCACTTTCTGATTATCTGCATACCCTTGAAGAAACAAAAAAACTCTTTGCAGCAATACCGGAACTAATTCTCTATCCCGGACATATAGGCCAGTCAGATGAAGCGCTTGGGATGGATTATTTGAATGACCTGTATCAACTGACTAAAACAATATTAGAGCAGGACGGCAATGTTGACGGCACTTGGGAACACTTTACGCTTCCTACCGGAAAATATAAGTTTATCAATACTGCTTATGGACGGGTGACCAGTTACTGCTTCAGCCCGGACAAACTTTAAAAAAATAGTACTTAGAAACCAAAGAGGGTACCAAATGGTACCCTCTTTTCATTATTCTCTTTAAAATATGTCTTTCTGAAATTTCTGCAGTCTTTCATCAAACTGCTCATAGAAGTCCTGCTCATGATTATAGGGCAGAACATAAAATTCATTCAAGAAATGTAAATTCAGATTCTTAATCATTTCATCTGTATCAGTTCCGGCCTCTTCCTGTACAGTTGCTGTCTGAAGTGACCTCAGGTGCTGCTGAAACTCTTTTAGGAAATAATGCCATCTGCAGATATAGTTTTCATATTTTGACAGTTCCGGAATATCCAGCCATTTCTTTAACTTAACCTTTGTTTTCTCCGGATAAGGGCATTCGTGTATTTGCAAAAAATATCGAAAAGCCTCGCCGTCATAGATTCTACCCAGTGGAAACATTCTGCAAAATCCCGGTCTAAAATTGTGAATACTGCATCGGCCTTCTTGATTCAGAAAAGCACAGGCATCTGTTTTGGGTTGCATTTTGAGATTAGGCTGTATCAGTCCTTCTACCACATTCAACTCTATCTTGTCCGTCATGAGCTGTGCAAAATCCAAGTCTAGCCCCTTTTCCAGTTGATACATATCATAGGAATCCAGCACAATGGAGCTTCCCATGCCCCGGCAACAGCCGGAGCACCCGAAGCAATCCTTACAGCCGACCTTCACCATATCGCCTGCTGTATACAGTTTTCCATCCGATATCTGAGATAAATCAATTTCTCGTTCCATCTGAATTAACCTTTCGTAATATGACTTCAGCCCTGTTTCTAGCAAAAAACTCTTTATCTGTACCATATTGTAATGCTAGCTCTTCGTCATTTGCCATAAAGCGTTCATATTCTTCCGAAGAAATACGACTGGGCTTACGTCTTTCATAAATAGTCAGGTTGCAAGTGTGTTTGCACTTTTTACACTGGTAAATCAGCCATACATCTACTTTATTGCCGTTGGCATTCACCCGAAAACAACCCGTATTGACAAAATGCTCTTTTTTCCCGCACTTTGCACATTTTCTGAGAACTTCATAAGAAGCTCGTAAATTAGTTCCATATTCAGTTTTATTATCGTTTAGTTGAAGATTTTCTTCAACTCTTTTTTTACAATAGCTCATTTTTGCATCTCCTTCTGATTTTCCTGAAGTCGTGCAAAGACTATTGCCTATTGTATTATTTTGATTTCATTGCAATAGCCTTTGCTATGCAATGTAGTAGGGTGTGCCCATAATATTCATTTCCTCCTCTAGACTATTCTTTGTTCCTTTGTAGACTCATCAGTCTGCGTAAATTCATTTTTTGTTCCATAAGCGACCCATGCGCACAACAAAAAAAGAGCACAACCACACGGTTATGCTCCTGTCATATACAGTATACGTATCAAATAACAGTACTCTGATTAACACAAAATCAGACTATCTGCGTAAAAATACAAAATGTATGAACGGCATTGTATGGTATAAAAGGGTACAGTGAGCGCGCAGAATAACGCCATACTGTCTTTCTCAAACTGTTTAGTTGTTTGAAATTTCCTTAATTACCAAGCCTAACATACAATTCCTCGTTTCTTAAAATACACTTAAATGCACTTTCCTAAGTGCAAAGTCATTATAATTGATAGATTTTCGCCTGTCAATCTTTTTTCGCTCATAATATCCTGTCTTTTAGTTAAATAATGCTCTGGCTTTCTCCATGCGCTCTACTATCTGTACCTGGAAAGGACATCTCTTCTCGCAACTTCCGCAACTGATACAGTCATTTGCATTAGCAGATAACTGATTGTAATGAGCCTTTAAGGAATCCGGAACTTCTTCCTGCATACTTGCCAAATCATAAAGCTTATTTACCATGGCAATATCAATCTTAGATGGACAAGGCGCGCAATGTCCACAATATGTACATTGCCCGGAATAAGCGTGGTGCGGTGCATTTGCAAGTACACTGGCATAATCCTTCTCCTCATCTGTAGCTGTTTCATATGCAACTGCTGCCTTCACATGTTCCTCCGTATCATATCCTACCATAACACTGGCAACCGCCGGTCTGGTAAGTGCATAATGTAAGCATTGAACAGGCGTAAGTGCTACTCCAAACGGAGATGCCTGCGCGGAGAAGAGTCTGCCACCGGCATAACCCTTCATAACGGTAATTCCTACTTCTCTTTGCTCACAAATACGATACAGTTCTTCTCTTTCCGGTGCAATATCACTAAATTTCTCATCATACTTTTCTGCAAAATAATCATCCAAATTTTCTGTACTTGGCAAAAGATCAAATGCAGGATTGACACTGAATAAAATCATTTCCACCTTACCACACTGTGCTGCCATTTGAGCAACCATGGGATTGTGTGTACTTAAGCCAATATGTCGAATGGTTCCTTTGGCCTTTAATTCTTCCACATATTCAATAAACTCTCCAGACATGATACGCTCAAATTCTGCTGCTTCATCTACAAAATGAATCATACCCAAATCAATATAGTCTGTTTGTAATCTGGTCAGCAAGTCCTGAAAACCGGCTTTTACGTAAGTCATCTCTCTGGTTCTGACATATTGTCCGTTCTGCCAGGTAGAGCCGATATGCCCCTGTATAATCCATTTGTCTCTGCTTCCCTTCAGTGCTAATCCAATATTGGAACGCACTTTCGGTTCTGACATCCAACAGTCTAAAATATTTATTCCTTCACTGGCACAACAGTCAATGACTGCTTTCACCTCTTCTGTATTGTGTCTCTCCAGCCATTCTCCGCCTAAACCAATTTCGCTGACCACTAAACCTGTTTTTCCCAGTTTTCTGTATTTCATAGATACCTGCTCCTCTCTGGTGCGTTATCGTTCCGGAACCCATACCCTCATCTGATTAACCCCTCGATTGCCCCATGTATAGTAAGGAACTGCTTTGATGATACAGGTTTTCTGTTCCGGCTTGCTCATTTCATAAAGTGCTTTTCCCGGAATAGTACAATATCCTTCTGCTTCCAGAGAAACCACCCCTTTCAGGACTCCCTCTGAAATCACATTTGAAGTAATCTTTCCGTTTTCCACATAGGATAATGATAGCACATTTTCTTCATTATCAACACCCTCTATGCAATAAATAAGTGGGCCTCTTTGTAAGGCCACACGGCCCGAATCACTTGCTACCATAGGTGATGCATAAAGATATTTAACACGGTCATCCAGTGTCACCTCAATCTCATCATTTTCATCCACCGTCAAGTAGTAATAGCCTTTTTGAACAGTTCCGTCCCCTTCTTGTCTGTTTCGTATAACTGTGAATTTAGACTCGCTCCAATTTGGTATGCGTATTGCCAATGTACCACTGCCATGGTTTATGACATACTTGACAGTTAAGTCATATGGGTACTTCGTCTCACAGGTAATACGCATTCTGTTTTCAGCGTTTATCGTACCTTCTGCAAACAAATGGGAAAAGACAGTTGTGTCATTTTCTCCGTATGCATATTGACCGAGTGATGCAATCACTCTGGCCACATTAGGGGGACAGCAAGCGCAGGTGTACCAGCCCGGTCTCTCAGGTAAATCGTGTTTATGTGTCACTGCCACTCCTGAAACACCCGGAATAATCTCTAACGGATTCACATAAAAGAATTTTTTTCCATCCATCTGCATCCCTGCCAATACTGTATTATAAAAAGCCCTTTCCATAATATCTGCATATTTAGAATCAACATCCATCTCCAGCATTCTGGAGGCAAAAAACATCAATCCAATAGATGCACAGGTTTCGGCATAAGCGGTATCATTAGGCAGATTATAGTCTACGGTAAAGGCTTCACCAAGCACCGTAGAACCGATTCCTCCCGTCACATACATCCGTTTATCCACAATACTGTGCCACAATCTCTGACAGGCGTCCTTTAGTTGCTCGTCATCTGTTTCAGCAGCCAGATCCGCCATTCCGGTATATAGATACACAGCTCGCACACTGTGTCCTGTAGCATCAGTCTGCTCTCGCACCGGTCGACTTGACTGCTGATAATCTGTATTTTCCGCATCATTTCCCCATACGGTCCAGTCTCTTGCTGCTCTTTCTTTCTGATAATAGGCTACATCCACTCCACGTACATCAATGAAATGCTTGGCTAGTTCCAGGCACTTTTTGTCTTTTGTGGCTCTGTACATTTTTAGTAATGCCAATTCCACTTCCGGGTGGCCGGGATATCCCTCCGCGCCCTTGGTTACAAAATGCTCATAAATATGTGCAGCATTCTTCTGCATCACTTTTAATAATCTATCTTTGCCCGTTACTTCATAATAGGCAACTGCCGCCTCCATCATATGCCCAGCACAGTATAGCTCATGCCCTTCCAGCAAATTGGTCCAACGCTTTTCTTGATCCTTAATGGTATAATAGGTATTCAAATAACCATCTGCATCCTGTGCTGCCTCAATTTTAAGAATTAAATCATCTGCCTTTTTTTCCAATTCAGCATCTGGAAAGTCCGCCAGACAAAAAGCAACCGCTTCCAGCCATTTAGCCGCATCACTGTCTTGAAATACCATGCCGTAAAATCCATCTCCTACATCTTCGCCCCGCACTGCTCTGGCAGCATTCACAAAGTTAGCAATTACATGGCTTTTCTCCACTCCCTGAATTTCATCATTTAAAACAGCATACTGATAAGGAATTACTTCTTCCTTAATCAGTTTTTGATACTGATTAATAAATCCATCCCCGCACTTATAGTTATTGATATTGAGTTGTGTTTGTTTTTTCATGCATTCTCCATTTCTAGATTTAATAAATATTCTTTGGCCGGTAAACCAACCCCAAAGCCTACTAATGCACCGTTTTTACCTACTACCCGATGACAGGGCACTACAATCATAATTCGATTCTTATTATTCGCTCCGCCCACTGCTCTGACCGCTTTTGGATTCCCGATTTTAGTTGCAATATCCTGATAACTACAGGTTTGCCCATAGGGAATCGTCTGCAACGCCTCCCAGACTTTGATTTGAAAGTCCGTTCCGTGGAACTCTAGGGGTAAATCAAATGTTTTTCTGGTCCCGTCAAAATACTCCTGAAGCTGCGTATATGCTTTTTTCAACAACTCTGTGGCCGGTTTATTATAGGTGTCCGTTTTTATTGAAGAATCCTCTATTGAACCTTCTTCTGTGACATAAATACCTGTTATCTTCTTATTTTCTTCTTCCAAGCACAACCTGCCAATGGGGGAATCAAAATAGAACTGTTCCATACTATCCAACCTTTCTGAGGGGGGACGGGGGTAGTGTTTCATTTTGGGGTGAGGGGGGGACGGGGGTAGTGTTTCATTTTGAAGATTATCTTGTCTGAGCATTTCAAAAAATGGCAGTACGCCTAGTGAATGGATTTCAGTATTGAAGTCACCCAATACGTTTTCATATTCTTTTCGTATGTAATCTGTCAATATGAGTTCTTAATTGCTCCCCAAACGCAACATACCTATCTTCTAGTCACTCGTCACTACCTCTCCACATTATGGTTCCTGATACCACTTTAAATCTTTGGCATATACGACACTATACTGGTCTGCATCTGCTCCGGTTCTCAAGATAACTTTTTCTATGCCAGCCTGAATAATTGAACGAGCACAAAGCGGACACGGTTTGGCTTCATGTACGGAGTAATCATACGGATTCACACATGACAAATACAAATCGGCTCCAATTGTCTGTTCTCTGGAACAATTGAGCAGTGCATTGGCCTCGGCGTGAATGGCACGACATAGTCCATAACCTTCTCCCTGATGCATATTCAACTTAATCCGCGGGCATTCCCCTATATCACAACAATTCTCCATGCCTCGCGGAGAACCATTATATCCTGTTGCAATTACAACATCATTTTTAACAATGACTGCTCCATATTTCCGTTTAATACAAGTACTCCGATACGCAAAATTCTCTGCACAATTTAAATAAGTATCAATTTTAGATATTCTTTTTCCCATTTGTGGTGTAACCATGCTCAGACCTCTTTTCATTATTGATTACTAGTTTTCACTTATTAGTTAGTCATTCCATGCTATCCGAGTGACTACATAAGTGGCGCATACTCTGTTACATATAAATCCAACTGAATGCAAAGGCTATCAAACAATGACTCAGCGCTTGCTCCAGTAATGCTCCAGTCATTTGCAAACAGAAATACTGCTAATATACAGCCCCCAAAAGCGCAAAACCACATTCTCAGTATCTGTTTTATTTTTATATCATTTTTTATTGCTTGGATTGTTAATGTAATTAATGGGGTTAAAAACAGAATGATTCCGACAGCATATATACCAAATTCTATGCCATACCCTAATGGTGATAGGTGAGTAATCACTCCAGGACTCCCTGGTGCCGGAATTCCCGCTGTAAAAACGCTCGCAAAAACTCCGATACAAATAGTAATAATCACTTCTGTATAGACCAGTAAAAATAAATAAAAATGGAGTTTGTTTGCATGAAATGCTTCGTATATTTTGTTCATTCGTAGGCACTCCTTATATATCTAATGGTTTAGTATATCATGAACAAAGTTCATGATCGTCATCTACACTCGCTTCGCTCGGCAGTCTTTATTATATCATGAGCATAGCTCATTGTATCATGTACTCCAGCAGAGCCTCGAAAACTACGTTTTCTCGGTCGCGTTGCTCACAAAATGTAAGTTTTGAATCTTCCAGATGCAAGCATCTTACAGCTTCATAACTTACACTTTGCTCTGCTTCTTCGCGTACATTATATCGTATTTTGACGCAATTGCATACACAAAAATGCTTTGCATTTACTTCGTCATTTCTTGCCTGATTATCTGCGAAACTCACAAGAACCTCGATTTCGCTTTGCTTCATCTCGGTCATTGTGAGATTCCTATGGAATTACGGACATATAAAAAGAGCCACTTGCAAGTAAACTTGCATCGGCTCTTTTACATATCCGCATTCCGCAGATAATATTAACGTTTTGAAAATTGGGGTGCACGACGAGCTGCTTTGAGACCGTATTAGGCGTGCCCAAGTGCCGATTTTCCTTGATTACACGGGCTTTTTCGCACTTCACATTCTCAATTAACCCACCCCTTAACCAAAGAAATGGGTGCATTTGATTAGAAATTCTCTGACCGAAAAGCTCCGTTCACAACATCAAACAATTCCTCTAGCTTATTGTACTTCACCTTTGCATAGATGTCCATAGTTGTTTTACTGTTTTCATGCCCCGCGAGGTACTGAACTGTTTTCGGGTCAACCCCAGCATAGAGCAAATTGGTAATGTAGGTATGCCGCAGCTGATGCGGTGTCACATCAAAATCTATCGTGTACTGTATGTTGGGATTATTCTTCTGCTTCATGCCCAGCGTAGGCTTCACGCTATATTTGATGCTCTGTCCGTTTACATATTTATAGTAGGTTCTCTCTTTGGTAGAACGAACTACTATATACTGCCAGACACTTGGGAATCGGAATATCTCTCTTGGCTGCCTTGGTCTTTAACACCGTGGAAATTACTGGTCTGTTATGCTCTGTCCGCCATGCACGCTGCACGGAAATATAAGGTGTGGCTTCATCCAGAAACACACAGTCCCATTGCAGGGCAAGTATCTCTTCCCGGCGAAGGCCAGCATACAGCCCAATCATAACAAACAGATAAGGCGGCAGTCCCTTAACCGCATCCAGAAGCACCTCTGCCTGCTGATCTGTGAGTGCTTCCTTCCTTTTTCCTGCTTTCCCGCCTTTCGCAGAAAACCCCTAGCAGGGGTTATAGGTAATCAACTGGCTGCGCTCTGCCGAATAGAAAATACACTTGATAAGCATATTCACCGTGTTGTACATTCCCTCTGATTTTTTTGACATGGGCACAAGTGCCAAGCGAATATCATCTGCTGTCACTTCCTCCATATACATATCGCCCAAAGGCTTGATGATGTGATTCTTCATTGCGAAGGTGTATCCCCGCAGGGTAGCTGATGTTATTTTTGCCGACTGCATCAGCAGCCACTTCTCGCAATATTCCTCCACCGTCGGATGCTTCCGGCGAAAAAGAATATCCGCCACCTGATGCCGTGCTTCTAATTCCTTTTCATATAGTTCTTCGCGGGTAGTGGCATACAAGCTCACACGCATACCATCTGCATCCTGAATCCGCGTTCTGTAATATAAGGTTCCTTTTCTCATCGTGGTTCCGTACTCTGGAACGTCCATTTTCTTTTTACCCATCATAAATCTTCTTTCCTGATCGTGAGCGTTTTCCTGTTTACACATTCTTTTTATCAGAAAACACCCACTTAATCAAAGATGTCGATTTATGCAAAACGAGAGCGAGACATCCTTGCCTCGCTCTCGTTTCATTCTCTGTTTTATTAGGAACGTTCGTCAGGTTTATACAGCATCCCACCGGGCAAATGCGTTTTCCATCGTTCTGACCAGCTCATCAGGTCTGTTGTATTTGACCTTTGCGTAAATATCCATGGTGATTTTACTGCTCTCATGACCGGCTAAGTATTGAACGGTTTTCGGGTCTACCGATGAGTGAATCAAATTCGTGATATAAGTGTGCCGCAGCTGGTGCGGGGTCACATCGAAGTCTAAGCTGTAAATCACCTTGCCATTATGGGCAGCTTTCTCTCCGAGAACCGGCGTGATGGTATGTTTCACTCGTTTTCCATCTTCGTATCGGTAATATGACCGTTCCTTTGCCGTTCTGGTGACGATATACTGCCAGAGCCGCTTAAACTGTGTATAAGACAGCGGTTCACCGTCCTTATTGGAAATCACATACTCCGAAGTTGAATTTTCCTTTGCTTCCTTCAGACACTCCATCAGGCAGTCAGGAAGCGGAATATTTCTCTCCGCAGCCTTTGTCTTTAACTCGTCCAGAATGACCGGTCTGTTATTTTCCGTATGCCATGCCCTGCGCACTGTCAAATAAGGGGCGCTTGCATTCAGGTAGACCGAATCCCATTTCAGAGCAAGGATTTCTTCACGCCTTAATCCCGCATACAGTCCCAGCATGACAAATACATAGGTTTGCAGCCCCTGCACAGCTTCCAGCAAACGTGCTGCCTGCTCGTCCGTCAGTGCCACCTTATCCTTCTGTGGGACACCGCCGCCCTTTGCTGTGAGATAGATCGTCGGGTCAGCTGTAATGATGCGGCTTTGTTTGGCTGCACGGAAAATGGATTTGTACAGATTGATGACCGACTTATATACCGATGCGGATTTCTTGGAAACCGGGACAAGGGCAATCTGAATATCGTCCAAGCTGACATCTGCCATCCTCCTGTCTCCCAATTCCCTGATGATATGCCGCCTGACTTTGGATGTGTAATCTGTCAAAGTAGTGGCTCTCACATGAACCGACTGCATCAGCAGCCATTTCTCACAATACTCTGCTACTGTGGGAGATTTTCGATTGAACGTATCATTGTCAATTTGCTCTAACGCTTCCAGTTCCTTGTCGTACAATTCTTCTGGCGTTCTCGCATAAAGCGCCACCAGTTTTCCATCTGTGTTTTGGATTCTCGTTCTATAATACTCAATGCCGTTAAGTTCGACCGTACCATAGGTTGGAATTACTTTTTTTCTTTTTGCCAATTCCGGCACCTCCTAATCGTGATAATATCCAGCGCTGTATCTTTGTTTTATCAGACGCATCTATTTTCAGCAAGGATACGGATTAGCTCATACTTTGGCGCTCCGGGGCTTGCGGTAAGTTCCGTTTCTTTCCACAGGTTTTGCCCTGCGTGTGCATTTGGCGATATATTCCTGAAGGGCTACATCCGTAAAATAGACGCAGCCATTTTCCACATACTGCACATAGGAAATCAAGCCATTATTTCGCGCTGCATCGAGGGTAGCAATGCTTATCCCTAAAATTTCAGCAGCTTCTTTTCTGGTAATCAGTTTCTCCATGCCGTATCCTCCTTCTTAAAAAAATAGTCAAGGATACCACTTGCTGTAATGGCATCCTTGACATCAAAATCTTATTTCTGCGTTCTCAACGCTGTCAGTGAAAGGCTGATTGCTAACGCCCTATTGATGAAAAACAGCTCTCTATCTGTGAGCTTCCCTAAGTACCTCTGCACCCGCTGCTTGTCTATGGTAAAAAGCTGTTCCAGCTGCACTACGGACGGCTTTTTCAGCGCAGCGTTTTTCCTTATAAGAAAATGTGTCGGCTGGTTCAGCTTCTTGTCCGCACGGGATGTAACCGTAGCCACAATCAAAGTCGGCGCATGGAAATTGCCGCGATTATTTTGAATGACCACAACAGGACGAACACCGCCCTGCTCAGAACCGAGATACTGTGTCAGGTCGGCATAATAAATATCACCTCTGCGATATACCCAATCTTCTCTTATCATTTGCGGTTCCTCCTTTCGTTGGGTATGTACCAAAGGGCGGCACGAATGCCGCCCTTCCTTATAGTATGTGTGTTTCATATTTGTCCTCGACACCCCTGAAACAAGGAAGCCTATTCAGGCTCCATTGGGAAGTCATCAAGCGGCCAGCAGCGAACCGGCTCCATAGGCGTTCAACCTCCCCATCTTCTTTGTGATCGGGCCGCGAATTACGGAAGTATCATTATTCCTGTCAGGTGTTATCGCCTTATCGGGTGCTACCCGATATTTACACGCCGGTCGTTCTCGCTCCAACAGTTCAAAATC
>CAZNAP010000061.1:0-13753 GCA_964571145.1 uncultured Lachnospiraceae bacterium
AGACATCGCCCTTTCACGGCGGTAACACGGGTTCGATTCCCGTCGGAGTCACTAAAGACGATAGATTACAGGGAGATAGTTGACTGTAATTTATCGATTTGTTATAATCAACATGTTATTAAGTCTTTTAAAACATATACTTATGGCGCAGTAGCCAAGTGGTAAGGCAATGGTCTGCAACACCAGTATCCACCGGTTCAAATCCGGTCTGCGCCTCTCACAAATGAGAAGGAAACCTAGAAAATATCTGGGTTTCCTTTATTTTAGTTGTGTAGCTTATGATATCGCAAGACAAATCCTGTAATTTCTACTTTGGGGACTAAAAGTGTCAATTGCTGTATTTAGCCTACCAATTTAGAAGACCGTTTTCCTACTAAAATGCATGAATAGTTGAATTTCGTCCACAAAATTCTGTCCTGCCGACCTACTAATTACTTCTTTGCTGACTTTTAGTCACTTGCTGGCTTTCAGCTCAGTTTCATGCCAATATTAATGAATATTACACTATATTATTACTATTGACATTAGAAAGTTGAAATTAATATGGTAATAAACCAAATTAGCGGGAGAGGGATTTTACCTCTTCCGTTAATTGACGTAAATGCATAACAGACTGTTCAATGGTTTCTTCATGGACGGATTCTTCTACAATTGCAAGAAGTCTGGAATAACAATCCTGAGGCTTGATTTCAAACTTTTCTATATATTGCTGCATTCTTTTCCGACTTGGAAAGTAGGTGTTATTAAGGGCAAACAGAGCCTGAAGGAGATGATCCAATGCTTCCTCCATTACCTGATGATAAAAAAGCACCTCTTTTCGAAGAACGGCTCTACCTAGATCTTCTTCATCCAATACAGAATCTATTTGGAACTGATACATTTTGTCAAATAACTCCTTTGGATGTTTTTTGACCCTATTAATCTGTTTTGTCCATTCTCCATTGCGCTCAAATAAAACATTCAGGCTTTCTATACTGGCAAGGCGCCCTACAGGATAAAATCTGCCATCTTTGTATAGATGTTCGCCACGAAGAGTCTGTTCCAAATATTCCTGCATTTCTTTTTCCGTAAAGAACATGGGCATTACATCAATTTCTTCAAAAAAGAGAATGTCTCCGTATCCCCAGATGCCACCATTACATACAGCCATCATACATTCTGAATACTCTTTTGAAAGAGGTTCATACATCTGTTTTCGTTCCTCTTGTGTAGGAATTTCTGAACAGAGTGCAAACATATCAATGTCGCTTTGGCCGGGCATTAATGGTGCATTTAAATCTCCAGTTTGTCCAATTGCCAGTACTTTTGGATTCTTTATTATTTCGGAAATCAATTTATTTTTAAATTCATAAATGGTCATACTTTTCTTGCTCCTTCAAAAATCAAAAAATGTGTGTAAAATATTTTACCTAAATATAGCAATCAAATTACATCTTAGTATATAATAAAATAGTAATTATTTTTTTACAATGAAAAATATTTATAAAGAAATATGTAACTCGGATAAGCACCGAGTGACTAAAAAACGAGTCGGGGAACTATGAAAAGAACTGGTAAAAAACGAGAGATTAGGTGGATCATATATGCTTGCCTACTGTTATTTTCGTTAGGATGCTTTCTGGTTAATGAAGCTGCCGCCGTACATAAAGAGGCTGTCGCCATCCATAATGAGGAGTCTACGCAAGAGTCTTCTGAGATAGAAGAGACTTCTGATATAGTGAAGACCCCTAACATAAAAGAAACTTCTGTTATAAAAGAGACAGAAGACTTTGCAGAGTTAGAAGTGCATTTTATTGATGTTGGACAGGGGGACTGCATACTTGTTCTATGTGATGGGCATGCGATGCTGATTGATGCCGGAGATAACAGTAAAGGTACAACGGTGCAGTTATATCTTCAAAAAAGAGGAATAGAAACACTTGATTATGTAATAGGGACACACCCACATGCAGACCACATAGGCGGATTGGATGTTATTATTACAAAATTTGATTGTGATATGATTCTGATGCCAAAATATGAGACTGGGAAGAAAACCTATAGGGATGTAATGGATGCCATGGAATATCGTGGGTATCAAAAAACTGTACCAGAGGTAGGAGACAGCTATCCATTAGGTGATGCGACCTTGACCATTATAGCAGTGCCGGAGTTTGATTATGAGGAAGAAATCAATAATTATTCTATTGGAATTCGTTTGACCCATGGAAACAATTCCTTCCTTTTTATGGGAGATGCGGAGAAAGAAACGGAAGAGGAAGTCCTGCAAAACGGTGTGAATATTCAGTCCGATGTACTTAAAATTTCACATCATGGTAGCTATTCTTCAACCACAAAAGAGTTTTTGAAAGCGGTAAGTCCGAGTTATGCTGTAATCAGCTGTGGAGAAAATAATGATTATGGATATCCCCATGCAGAAATACTAAACAGATTGCGAAAAGCAGGTATAAAAGTGTTTCGTACAGATGAACAGGGGAGTATAATAGCATCAAGCGACGGAAATCAAATTACTTTTAACACGGCGCCATCTGAAACCTGGCAAACCGGAACTAACAGTAATCAGAAAACAGAATCTAATGGGTGACTCATGTACAAATTATTAATTGTTGAAGATGACAATGTAATAGCAGAAGAGATGAAAAGACATTTAACGAAATGGGGATACGATGTGCAAGGTGTGACAGACTTTGGAAATGTATTGTCTGAGTTTACTGCATTTGCGCCGCATTTAGTGTTAATGGATATAGGACTGCCCTTTTACAACGGATATTACTGGTGCGGAGAAATCCGAAAAGTATCGCAGGTTCCGATTATTTTTGTTTCATCGGCATCGGATAATATGAACGTAGTTATGGCTGTCAATATGGGTGGAGACGATTTTGTTACCAAGCCTTTTGAATTGGAGGTCTTGTCTGCCAAAATTCAGGCGATTTTACGAAGAACTTATTCGTTTCAAAATCAGTCTACCTTATTAGAATATAAAGAAGTAATCCTTAATTTATCTGATATGTCTTTATTATATCAGGGGAAAAGATTGGAATTATCTAAAAATGAATTCAGAATTCTTCAGACATTATTTGAGAATGGCAATAGTATCGTAAACAGAGAAAACATTATGAAACGTTTGTGGGATAATGAGTGCTTTGTGGACGACAATACGCTTACAGTGAATATGAATCGACTTAGGAAAAGGCTGGAAGACGCCGGGTTATTCGAATTTATTTTAACTAAAAAAGGGGTAGGATATCAGTTAAAAGAATAGACGTGCATGGCTATTTTTACGACATATGAGGGTGTAGTGAATGAAGCAAAAGAGAGCGTTGATTTGGAAATCCTATGTGAAGGAACACAGCAAATTACTTGTAGCTTATGTTGCAATTGTGATAACTTTCTTTAGTGTTGCATATTTATATGGATATCAACAGGTTATGAATAACATGGTTTATGCTGTTTTCCTGACAGCTTTTTTTGGTCTGTGTGTGGTCGCAATTCATTTTTATAGTTATCAAAAAAAGTGCTTGCAACTAATGGAGGCACTGGAGAAAAAGAGTGAAATGGATAGTCTTCTTCCACAAGCAACAGGATTGTTTGACAGACTTTATCAAGAAATGATTATTGTAGAAGAAGAGGAGAAAAGAGGACTTATAACAGAGTGCGACCAAAAAACGCAGGACATGGCAGATTATTACACAATGTGGACCCATCAAATCAAGACACCTATTGCCGCATTGCGCCTATTACTGGAACAAACAGAGCATCAAGACATGCCCCAAACGGCTATTGAAGAGTTATTTAAAATAGAACAATATGCCGAAATGGCCTTACACTATGCAAGACTGGATAGTTTGTCATCTGACTTATTATTTAAAAGGCAAGAGATCGAAGTAATTGTAAAGCAGGCTGTGAAAAAGTATTCCATACTCTTTATTAGAAGCGGGCTGTCTTTTTCAATGGAGGAATTCAGCTGTCAGGCTATTACAGATGAAAAGTGGCTTTGTTTTGTAATTGAACAAATTTTATCCAATGCACTTAAATATACAACTCAAGGAGGCATATCGATTTACGGACTTGACGCACAAATGCAGAAGTCTGGAGAGAATTGTTGCTGTGTGGTGATAGAAGATACGGGAATCGGTATCAACGAAGCTGATCTTCCCAGAATTTTTGAAAGAGGTTTTACGGGTTACAATGGACGTATGCATAAGAAGTCTACGGGATTGGGACTGTATTTGTGTAAGCAAATAATGGACAGGCTTTCTCATCATATTGCGGTTGAATCGGAGGTTGGCAAAGGTACCAGATTGATACTGGATTTTAGGCAGTAAAAGTTATATGATAAATAAGGAAATAATTTAAGGATTTAGAGAAAGGTATAATTAAGAGTATGGCAGAAAAATTAATTAAGTTACATGTAAACCATCCTAAAATATATGAGTTTTTAAATGCGTTAGTTGATATTTTAGTTAAAGGAGTACCATTTTTCATTTTCTTCTTATTTACGGCGGATTCATCAACGTGGATTAAAGGAGAAAATGCACTAATGGGTATCTTCGCTGTATTTTTAAATATAGTAAAGGTTTTTCTTATCTATCTGATGGAATAGCAGCGTATTTATTTCTATTACTGGTTGTTCAAATTATCAAGTTATTTGCTTGTACCTACAAGATAGTCATTATACATATTAAAATTTTTGATTTAATCATTAAGAGTCAAGCTAAAAAAATAAAGAGTGGGACAGATGAACGATTACGCTATATGTACTATCAGCATATGGACATGTTATTAGCTAGAAAAGAAAGAACTGAGGCGTGCAGAGATCAGGCTGAGCAATGGCAGTATGAAAGCGATATGCAGAAGCTTGAATATGCCCAAAAAGAATATGAAAAGAATAAGGATCGTGCTGAATGGCTCAAGGACAGCGCACAGAGTAGGTATGAATCTGCAAAACGGGGAGACGGATTATTTACAAGTGCTGCAGACAAACGAAAGCAAGCCAGGAAGGATCTGGAGAATGCGAGTTACTACGAACGGGATGCAGATTATGAGAAAGAGCGAATTGAAAAACTGAAAAGAAAACTAGGAAAATAATATCTTACATAAATGTAAGATTAGCAAAAGGAAATGTAAGTCAGATGAATGGCAGAGCATTTCCTTTTTGTTTACAATAAGCAAGTAATCTGACATCGGGTTTGTACAGTACGCTCGGTTAATATATACACAAACGCTGCATACGCGTAGAAATGAGGAGAAAATGGCACTTTTAGATGTAAAAAATGTAAAAAAAGTTTATACGACACGATTTGGGGCTGTTAAAATTCAAGCCTTAAGTGATGTGAACTTTTCTGTAGAAGAAGGCGAATATGTTGCAATAATGGGAGAATCCGGTTCCGGCAAGACGACATTACTGAATATTTTGGCATCATTGGATAAGGCTACCAGCGGTCAGGTACTTTTAAAAGGCAAAAATTTATCAGAAATCAAACAACGAGAAATCAGTGCATTCAGAAGAGACCATTTGGGTTTTGTATTTCAGGACTTTAATCTATTAGATACTTTATCCTTAAAAGACAACATCTTTTTACCCTTGGTACTGGCAGGAAAAGAGCATAAGGAAATGGAAAAAAGATTACTTCCCCTTGCGGAGAAGCTTTCAATTCTGGATATTTTAGATAAATATCCGTATGAGGTTTCAGGGGGACAGAAACAGCGTACTGCAGTTTGTCGTGCTCTGATTACCAATCCGGATATTGTACTGGCAGATGAACCGACAGGTGCGTTGGATTCCAGAGCATCCGGAAAGCTTTTGCGGTTATTTGGAGAAATCAATAAAGAGGGACAGACGATTTTAATGGTAACCCACAGCATTCAGGCTGCCTGCCATGCAAGCCGCATTTTGTTTATTAAAGATGGCTGTGTATTTCATCAGATTTACAGAGGCGATAAAAATAATGATGCGATGTATAAGATGATTTCCGATGCACTGACCGTTTTGCAGACAGATCATGTGAATCGAAGTGAATTGGGCATGGAGGCATAATAATAATATGAAGAAGAGTAAACTTTTGCCTAAATTGGCGTTTAAAGGGGTTATACAGAACGGAACGGTGTATTTTCCGTATTTTGTAGCCTGTATATTTTCTGTTTTTACATTGTTTGTTTTTGCATCGATTGTCGGAAATGATATCGTGGAAACACTGCCCAACAGTGCTTATGCGTGGATGCTGTTAATGTTGGGTGAAATTCTTTTGTGCATCATTCTTTTACCATTTTTGTTTTATGCCAATAGTTTTCTGATTAAGCGGCGAAAAAAAGAAATTGGTCTTTATAGCTTATTGGGATTGGAGAAAAAACATATCGGTATTATGCTACTGCTTGAAAATTTGATTATTTATGTGGTGTCAATTATGGGCGGAGTGTTGCTTGGCATGGTGCTATCAAAACTGCTGTTTTTATTACTGTTAAAACTAAGCGGATTGCCGGTGGTGGCAGAATTCACGTTTACCTGGAGTGCCTTTATCATCACATTAATTTATTTTGCGGTGGTATTTTTGATTAATTATATTTACAGTTTGATTCAGCTTGGTAAGTCTAAACCGATAGAGCTACTTTCAGGTAGTAAAAAAGGTGAAAAAGAACTCAGAGGAGTTGGTTTATTTGCAGTATTGGGTGCCATTACATTGGCTTGGGGATATAAACTGTCTATTTGTTCGAAACTGGGCAGTATGATTTTCACAGACTTCTTTATAGCAGTTTTCTTAGTGGTAGTAGGCACCTATTTTCTGTTTACTTCGGGAAGCATCTTCTTTTTACGAATGCTTAAAAAAAGAAAGGGTATTTACTATAAATCGGATAACTTCATTACGATTTCCGGTATGCTATATCGAATGAAGAAGAACGCAGCCAGCCTTTCAAATATTTGCATTTTTTCCACCATGGTATTGATTACCTTGATTTGTACACTGGCGGTCTTTTTCGGAAAAGAAGAAGTGGCTTATTTTGACTATCCTTATGACGTACAGTTACACTATAGTGAGGGAAGTTTTGATAAGGCTGCTATGAAAGAAGAAGTACGTCTGTTAGAAGAAAAGCATGGCCTTAAATCACAGAGAATCGATTTTTATACTTTCCTACGAGTTGGCTGTGGCAAACTTGAACAGGAGAATCGGTTTCAAAAAAAATTCACCGGAGACATGTCAAAAGACAACTATGGCGTCTATTTTATGACAGTAGATGATTATAATCAGTTAGTTGGAACAAACGAAGCACTGGAGGAAAATCAAGTCATTATTTATACCAGTGGCCGGAATTTTGGATATAAAACCATAGATTTCTTGGGTGTGGAAGCACAAGTGAAGTCAGAAACCAGTGATCTGTATCCATGGCCAAAGGCGCAGGACAATACCTTTAGTACAGAATATGTAGTTGTAGTTAAGGATCGGGCAGAAAGAGACCGTTTTATAAGTGCTTGGGCTAAAGAAAGCGGAGTGGAAGACATGACTGCATTTTTAAACAGTGGAAGTCAAGTGGTGTCGATTCTATCAGAAGGCAGTGAAGACGCAAAGACAGCTTTTGCAGACGAGATTTCCACATGGGCACAGAAACAGCCTGGCTTTACTTCTTTTCAAAACGGAGTCCAAGGAAGAATTATGAATATTTCCATGCAGGGCGGACTCTTATTCATAGGAATTATTTTTGGCCTCATTTTCTTTATGTGTCTGCTGTTAATTATGTATTACAAACAGATTTCAGAGGGCTATGAAGACCAAAGCAGCTTCGCTATTATGCAAAAAGTAGGGCTCAGCGACCGTGAAATCAAAAGCACTGTTCATAAGCAGATTCTCATGGTATTTTTTATCCCGCTTGGTGCATCGATTATGCATACGATAGTAGGGTCGTTTATGGTAAAGGGTTTGTTGGGATCGCTACGTTTTTTTAACACACTCTTGTTGGTCAAGTGTAGCATCGCGGTTTCAATACTGTTTTTAGTAATCTATGGCATTAGTTACCTCATGACAGCCAAAACATACTATAAAATCGTCAGATAACAATCATGTTTAAATAAGTTTTCATTAATATTTGATGTGCTTTCTCAATTTAAAATGAAATTTGCCAGTCTTGTGCTTGTTAACATAATATGCTATAATTGTTCATCAGGAAATATTTGTCAAAGTTTTTTGACGGAGGAATATATGGATAAAAAGAGTTTTTCCATATGTTATAGCGATGATAGCAATCCAAAACTGGCGATTCAAGAGATTTCCATGCAAATGGAGAATAGTGCGCCAGCCCTTATTATGTTTTTTTCCTCCATTCAGAACTTTGCGTTTTATACAGAAGAATTAACAAAGCTTTATCCAAATACAGAAATAATCGGAACCACAACTTATGTGGCTTTGTCTTCGAAAGGTGCTTCCAAGACAGCGTTAACTGCCATAGCCCTTTTTGATGGAATTGAATGTGCAGGCGGGATTATTACAGATGTACGACGATTCCCCCAAAAGCATACCCCCATTATCAGAGAAAGCCTATCAAAAATTTCAGATACGAATAATTGCTGCTGTATCGAGTTTACGACAGCTTTTGACGCTTGCGAAGAAATTATACAAGATACATTTCGCAGTGTTTTAGAGGAATATAATATTGCTGTAGTTGGCGGTTCAGCTGGAAATGCAGGTGACTCTACCGAATCCTATGTTGCATATAATGGAACGGTATATAGTGAAGCCTGCGTTTTTGTAATTGTCAAAAACCTTTTGGGAGCCATTCATTTGTTTTGCGAAAATATATACAAACCGACAGATCAGTTCTTTTATGCGACAGATGTGGATTGTGAGGAACGCAAAGTATATGAGTTTGATGGAAAACCGGCAACAAAGGTTTTGGCCAAGGCACTTAATGTAAGCGAAGAAGAATTACCGAGTGTTTTGCCCTTTCATCCGCTGGGAAGAATGACAGATGGAAATATTTATATTACTGATTTTAACCAAATTACAGAAGACGGAGCAATGTCTTTTTTTGCACGAATTTACAACCGTACGAAAATGGCGTTGATGGTTGCTGATGATGTACAATCTGTACTTTCAAATACCATTCAAAAAATTCATGATGAAACAAAAACAATTAGATTTATGCTGGTAGTCAATTGCCTTTCCCGGTCAAAACGTTTTGAGTCGGAAGGTGTTTTTGAATTATTTACAGACAGACTCAGAGACGAACTGGGAGAATACGTTGGTTTTTCAGGATATGGCGAACAGATTAATTATGAACATTTGAATAAGACAATGCTAATAGCCATTTTTGAATAAACTGCATGAAAGGAACAGCGCTTTTATGGCAAGATACAATAATGGAATGATTTATACCAATGATAATTGTATTGGGTGTAATAAGTGTATTTTTGAATGTCCGGTGATCGGGGCAAATGTTTCTGTATATGAACATGGTCAAAACAGAATTTTGGTAAATGAAAAGAAATGTATTCATTGCGGCCATTGTTTAAGTGCGTGTACCCATAATGCGCGTGAATATCGAGATGATACAGAGGCTTTTTTTGAAGCTCTTTCAGCGGGTAAAAATATATCAATTGCAGTAGCACCTTCCTTCTATATTAATTATCCGGAGAAGGCAAAAAAGGTTTTGGGCTATTTGCGTTATTTGGGTGCAAAGAAAATATATGACGTTGGATATGGTGCTGATATCGCTACCTACTGTCATTTGAAGTATTTTGAGAAGAAGGCAAAGACACCTGAACAGTGTCCGGCTTTCTTATCAAAAAGTTGCCCTGCAATTGTAAACTACGCGGAGTGTTGTGTTCCTGAGGCGATTGAATCCATTATACCGATTCATTCTCCGGTTATTTGTCTGGGAATTTATGTACATAAATATTTGGGCGACCAGTCAGAAATTGCATTTGTTAGTCCGTGCGTTTCCAAGAAGGATGAAATCGAATCTCCAACAACAGGCGGAGTGATTAATTATAATGTTACATTTAAACATTTAATGCAATATCTGGAGAATATTGTGCTGGATGATTATTATGCTGAAAGTGATTTGGAACCAATTGGGTTAGGAGAACTCTTTCCTATAGCAGGAGGTTTTAAAGAGTATATAGAAACGTTTTTAACAAAAGATGAAGTTGTATTAAGAACCGAGGGACTTCCGGGCAGACATGAGGAACTACATGAATATTGTGCAGCTCTGAACGCATCGGATAACAGTCCGTCGTTGGTTGATATTTTAAACTGTACACACGGGTGTTTGACCGGGCCGGCTACGGAATCAAGTAATTATGACGTTGTAAATATGCTGAAAAGCTATAAGCATGTTCATTCCAAGTTTCAAACAGAGGCATTTGACGATAAATTATCGACACAGGAACGCAGAGACAAATATGAGGCGTTGTTTTCCTCTTTAGATGTTTCAGATTTTGAATGTGAGTTTATTGACAGGTTTCAACAACCTTTTCATATTCCGGAAAGTACTTATGATGAGATTTTCAATGCTATGCATAAATACTCTCCGCAGGAAAGAAGTGTAAACTGCCATTCTTGCGGTTATGCTTCTTGCCGTGAGATGGTAACAGCGATTGCTTATGGCTATAATCATATGGAAAATTGTATTCATTACACAAAGGATGAAATTGCCAGATTGTATTATACCGACCCGGTAACGGAAATATCGAATAAAGCAGCTTTCTTGCGAGATACAGAGGAATTGCTACATAGTAATCCGGACACCAAATATGTTATTTGTACGGCTGATATTAATAACTTTACAGCGATTAATGATATGTATGGGTTTGAAAACGGTAATAAAGTACTTCAATTCTTAGCACAGACAGGCACTCGATTTGTAGAGGGGATTGGTGTTTGTGCCAGACTGGATACAGACCACTTTGCATTGTGCTTTCCCTATTCTGAAGATTTGCTGGAAGAACTGCGCAGGGCTGACTTTTTTGATTGCCATGAAATTTCGATTGATTTTCCGATTACTTTACGATTTGGAATCTATATTGTTGAGGATATTGACGAACAAGTTGATAAAATGCTGGATTTAGCGGCTATTGCAATGAGCAAGGAAGGCGACCGAAGCAGAAACACCTTTTCCTATTATAATAATAAACTCAGACAAGAGTTAATTGAAGAAGCTAATATTACATCACAAATGAGAGAAGCTTTGGATAAAGAGGAGTTTTATATTTATCTGCAGCCTCAATATAATCATGCGACCGGTGAATTAATCGGTGCGGAAGCTTTGTGCCGTTGGATTAAGTCTGATGGAAGCATTTTATCACCGGCTGTTTTTATTCCGGTTTTTGAAAAGAATGGCTTTATTATTGAACTGGATCGTTACATGTGGGAAAAGACCTTCGCACTGGTACGAAAATGGTTGGATGCCGGTATTGCTCCGGTACCCGTCTCGGTCAATATATCCAGAATCAGTCTGCAGGATGTTAATTTATCTGAGGTTCTAATTGAGCTGGGTAGAAAATATCAGGTTAATCCTGCATTAATACACTTGGAAATCACAGAAAGCGCTTATATCAGCAATCAAATGCAGATTATTAATATCATCAATACGTTACGTGGAAATGGCTTCTTGATTGCCATGGATGATTTTGGAAGCGGTTATTCATCACTCAATACATTGAAAAACGTACCAATTGATATACTAAAATTGGATATGGGATTTTTGCGTGGGGACGAGGAGAAGGATAAAGGCGGTAATATTATCAGTTCCGTTATCCGAATGGCACAGTCTTTGAAATTGTATACTATTGCAGAGGGTGTGGAAACGGTCAATCAGGCTAATTTCTTAAAGAGCGTAGGATGCGATATGATACAGGGCTTCCTGTATGCCAAGCCAATGCCTGTTTCACAATACGAGGAGCTCTTTACCACAGCATCTTTATGCCATACAGTCAGTCATCCAAATATTATGACAAATATTAATATAGATAGCTTTTTCAATCCGGATTCCAGTGAAACCAAAATGTTTGATTATTATACTGGTGCAGCAATTTTGTTTGAGTATGAAAAAGGAAAAATGTCAATCGTTAGAATTAATGATAAGTATATTCGAGCGCTGGGATTAGATAAAGAAAGTTTTGAAACAATACGTCATAGGTTTATGGATGAATTGATGCCGGAGTCCAGAAAGCATTTGACAGATGCTTTCGAGAGAGCAATTCGTACAGGACAGGAAACCATATGCCTGACAGAACACCGCGGCAGCAACAGCAACAAACCAATCTGGATTAAGTCTCATATTTGGTGTGTAGCGGCAAATGGCGAGCGGTATACAATGTATGGATTAGCTGAAGATATATCGGCAGAAAAGAATTCAGAAACTGCTTTATTGGAAGCTAACAAGCAAATGGAAATGATTATGGAAAACCTGACAACAGGCGTATGCTTGTTTAAAGGATATCTGGTGGATACACCCGAAAAGCAAATGGTTTTAATGAAGCCGATTACAGTTAATAATGCCTTTGTAGAATTTACAGGCTATACCCGTGAAGAAATTGCACAGTGGACAGAAGAAAATGCAATGCAGATTATGCATCCAAAGGATATAGACGGATACAATAAGGCACTTTATAAGGCGATTAAGAATAAGAAAAAAATGCAATATGTTTACAGAATCCGCACCAAGGCCGGAACCTATGAGTTGGTAAGAATCAACTCTGTAACGATTTTGGAAGAGGACGGTACGATTTGGATGATTGCCAATCTTACAGAAGGATAGAATATTAGATTGGTACCTGTTTCTTCTTATCTTATTGGAGGCGAAAAAATGGAACCGAGCGAACAGCTTAAAAAATGGATAGATGAGAGTCATAATATTGTATTTTTTGGCGGAGCCGGTGTTTCCACAGAAAGTGGGATTCCGGATTTCAGAAGTGTAGATGGCCTTTATCATCAGCAATATGATTTCCCGCCGGAGACAATTCTCAGCCATACTTTTTTCCGAAACAAACCGGAGGAATTCTTTAGATTCTACCGGGATAAAATGCTTTGCCTGGATGCCCGGCCTAATGCAGCACATTTGAAGCTGGCGCAGTGGGAGAGGGAAGGCAAATTAAAGGCAGTAATTACCCAAAATATCGATGGACTTCATCAAGAGGCCGGCAGCCAAAAGGTACTGGAGTTGCACGGTAGTGTTTTACGGAATTATTGTGAAAAGTGCGGTAAATTCTTTGATGCTACATTTATGTTAGAATCAGAGGGCGTGCCAAAATGTGATGCCTGTGGCGGAAGTATTAAGCCGGATGTGGTGCTCTATGAAGAAGGCTTAAATGACCAAATTATGGTGGACTCCATCAATGCAATCAGGCAAGCAGATGTATTGATTGTCGGTGGCACTTCATTGGTAGTTTACCCGGCAGCAGGACTCATTGATTATTATCAGGGTCACAAGCTGGTTTTAGTGAATAAAACTTCCACGGCTAGAGACGGAATAGCTGATTTAATGGTACAAGGCAGTATTGGTGAAATTTTTGCAACACTTTAAGAGGTAAAGATGGATATTCAAGTTGGGAATATAGTCAAGCTAAAGAAAAGTCATCCTTGTGGCAGTTTCGAATGGGAAGTATTACGCATTGGTGCAGACTTTCGATTGAAATGTATGGGATGTGGACATCAAATTATGACACCTCGTAAGCAGGTGGAAAAAAATATTAAAGAAATTAGAAATAAATTGTTACTATTCACAGTCAAATAAATAAATAAATAAAAAGAGCTTACTCTGAACA
>CAZNAP010000062.1:0-13614 GCA_964571145.1 uncultured Lachnospiraceae bacterium
ACGGATAATTCAGAAAGTATTATTGATATGTAGAAATGAGGTTATATTTATTTGTTTCTCTGTGTTTTCTGAATTAACTGTTTGATTCGGCTGTGCATAATCACTTAGCAGGTAGATGCTGCTATAAATAACCATCGCTGCCAGAGCGATGGTCGCACCAATCTTTTTTAAGCTCGCCTTTTTCCGATTCACTTTCAAAACAAGCACCTCACTATGGAAGTATATGCTTACCCCGGTTCATTCATTCAAACTTCCAAAGCGCTGTTTAGTGCATTGCAAATAATATGACTGATTTGTCGAATTTCGTAATCCACATCCTTGCCAGTCACATACATATTATAGAGTTCGCCCAGGCCACTGAGCAACTCATCCTTGATTTCCAGCGGTTCTTCCCCTGTCTGCCGCATCATTTTCTCAAATGCATCACTGACAATCGTTGCCGCGTCCACAACTGTGGGCACGCCAATGGCAATAACCGGAACGCCCAAATTCTCTTCTGAAATACTATTTCGATTATTCCCAACCCCAGAACCCGGATGAATCCCTGTATTTGTAAGCTGAATCGTTCTATTTAACCTCTTGGTAGAACGTGCTGCAAGCGCGTCAACGACTACAACAACATCAGGCTTGGTTTTCTCCACGACTCCCTTGATGATTTCCTGAGATTCCATTCCTGTTTTAGCCATAACGCCCGGAATCAAACCACTAATCATATGAATCTTCCCTTTCGCAAAAGCGGCTTTTCCATATTCCTTGACCATATGCCGTGTAATGGTTAAATTATCCACTACGTTTGGTCCAAGTGCATCCGCAGTCACATCCCGATTTCCCAGTCCCACTACCATAATTGAAAGCTCGCGTTCCATATCAGGAATGATTTCTCGTAGCTGTAGGGCCAATTCATCTGAAATTTCCTTATGATAGTCCTCGTCGGGCAAAGCCATAGCAGGTGCTTCTAATGTAATGTAGGTGCCGATTGGCTTGCCCATTGCTTTGGCGCCATTCTTGGTTTCAATGACGACCTTGGTTATCTTGATTTCACTTTCTTCGCGATATTCTTCTTCCACAGTAACGCCTCTGCATTCCTGTGCATTTTCATCCATATTCTCATGTGCTTCCAGTGCTAAATCCGTTCTAACCTTAAAACTGCTCATTATATCCTCCAAAATGGTTACTTTTAATTTACTAACTACAGTATTTTCCAAATATTCTACAATTATGTATTGACATAAATCACTTTTACGGCTAAAATTATAAGCGTGTGTTTACATTAAGACGTCCGTGTCTCCGGCTTTAATGAAACATCTCAAGAAACCGATGATTTTAATAGGAGGTGTACATCGTGGCTAACATTAAATCTGCTAAGAAGAGAATTTTAGTAAACAGAACCAAGGCTGAGAAGAATAAAGCGATTAAGTCTGGCGTTAAGACAGCCGTTAAGAAAGTAAATACCGCTATCGAAGCAAATGACAAGGCTGCTGCTGCAGAAGCTTTACTGGCTGCAACCACAACAATCGACAAGGCTACTTCCAAGGGTGTTTATCATAAAAATACAGCTTCCAGAAAAGTATCCCGTTTAGCACAGGCTGTTAACAAAATGGCTTAAGTATTCGATAACAGAATGATTAACAACAAACTTTAAAACCCGACTCTTTTTTGAGCCGGGTTTTATAATTGCTTTGATTCTACTAATTTCACAATGGCTGACCTACTAGTTCTCTATATTCTTGCCACACGGTTTCGGCCGGTACTGCCGCAATCTCGTCCTGAAGAGTTCCTCCGGTCATCATTCCGATATAATTTCCATATCCGTCAAACACACCACCACCGGACATTCCTGCTTGTGCTGCTCCGCGTCCATAAAGCATTTCTACTTCAAAATCTTCCAATTTAACCAATGCGTCAATAATAACACCTTGATATAGCTGCGGCTTCCAAATATCGGTTGCCAAATCAATGCTGAGCCAAGTAACATTTGTTTTCGAATCATTCGCTATACTAGTAACATTTGTTTTCGAATCATTTGCTATACTAGTAACATTTTCTTCCTGCTCTGAATCTTCATCGCCCTCTAATGGAACTAAACGTACATTTCTGTAGGTCAAGAGTTTATCATAAGTAAAACTCGTTATGGGCACTCGAACAAATCCTACATCCGCTTCATCTGCAACTCCAATCAGCTCTCCACTTGCAACAGCTCCATCAAAAAATGTGATATAGCTATCTTGATTCCAATATTGCAAAACATGTCTATTTGTTGCAATAATGATTTCGTCCTCTGTCATCCTAAAAATACTGCCGCTGCCATAATGTCCATCCACTTGGATTCGTACACAACTACATAGCACATTTTCAAAGGCTAGCTGATTATCTTCCTGTACAAGTTGCGGAGTATTCAAAAGTCCCAAATAGGCCAATGCTTGATAATCTCCCTGTAATGATGTAACCTGAATCAGTGGTGGCAAAAAAAAGGTCGCAAGTAACAGCGAACCTTTCCGCAAAAACCTTTTATTTATTTGTTGTCTGAACCTTTCTAATGCTTGAACCATATTTCACATCCACACAATTCACTTACAGCCATATAATTCATTTGTATCCTTAGTCACTCAGTGACTACATTTATATAATAAAAGAAATCAAGCAGAACGATAAGCCGGGTTATGTCGAGAATGATCATCTATCTAGGACTGCTGTTGCCAACAGCCTCCAGCGACCTACCTGAAAGCTCGTCGGGCCGACTTAGCGCTTTCTATTTGGTCTTGCTTCGAATGGGGTTTACATATGCCCTGCCCGTTACCGAGCAGGCGGTAGTCTCTTAAGCTGCCCTTCCACCCTTACCACAGAACTCTGGCTATGCCAGAGTTCTGAAACTTTTGCTTCGCAAAAATTCTGAAATATTGCCATGTCCAATTACTAAAATTCTGGCACACTCAGAGTTCTGTGGCGGTATATTTCTGTTGCACTATCCTTGGAGTCGCCTCCACCGGACGTTATCCGGCATCCTGCCCTTTGAAGCCCGGACTTTCCTCACCTGCGCTTTGACAACCGTCACGCTAAAGCGTGACAGTCGCCAAAGTAACAGCCGCGATCATTTATTCTACTTGATTTCTTTATTATAGCGAGTTATAGCATGAAAATCATCTTAGTTAATCAATACTTAAACTTTAAAATAACTGCCTCCGATGAACTCTCTGCAAATGGAATTAGCCGGCACGTTTTGGCTGTCGATTCCTTGGAAATATTCCAGGAATTTCAGCAAACGTTTTGCCTCATAATACTCCGGCTCACCCTTTTTAATACCAAATAATAAGGGTTCTGCATATTGTTTGAGTACTGCCAATTCATAGATGAGTACCGAATTGAACATGGCATCTGCACTTTCCTGGAAAGGGAAAATATAGGTTTCTTCTCCTCTTCTTACAGAAGGCCACATTCTAATGGTACCTTGTGCACTGGTGCCTCTGGTTCTGGCATCCCTAACCATACGACGAAGCAAACGCCCGTCTGTGGTAGGAATTCTATTATGTTCATCAATATTCAAGCTGGTTAACGCACTGATATAAATCTTGAATTTACTTTCATTGGGCAACGAAAATGTGGTTTCCGGGTTCAAGCCATGAATACCTTCAATGACCAGAATATCCTCAGGACCCAGCTTCTTAATATTGCCATGATATTCTCTGTTGCCGGTCTTGAAATTAAACTGAGGAAGCTCAACACTTTCCCCTGCAAGCAGACGATTCATATCTTCATTAAATTGTTTTATATCAATTGCTTCCAAACACTCAAAATTGTAATTGCCCTTCTCATCCCTGGGGGTGTCTGCTCTATTTACGAAATAATCATCCAGTGCAATAGGATGTGGCTTCATTCCATAGGTCTTCAGTTGAATAGATAATCGATGGGAAAAAGTCGTTTTTCCTGAAGAGGACGGTCCTGCAATCAGAACAAATTTCACGTTTCCCCGATTGACGATTTCCTCAGCAATTTCACCTATTCTACGTTCCTGCAACGCTTCCTGCACCAAAATCATATCATTTAACTGTCCGTCACAAATTGCATCATTCAAATCTCCAACGGAATCAATTCCCATCATCTCGCCCCACTTGGTGGAAGTCATTAATGTATGGAAAAACTTTTCTCTGGGCTCAAAATAATCAATCTTATCCGGTTCTTCTGTCCCCGGAATCAATAGCAACAAGCCATTTTCATATAACATTACATCAAAGTATTTTAAATACCCTGTACTGGGTAGCATAAATCCATAGAAATAATCATAAAAACCGTCTAAGCAATAAATATTAACAGAGGAGCTTCTCCTATAGCGGAACAGCTTTTCCTTATCTTCCATTTTATACTTACGGAAAATCTCCATAGCCTCTTCCATGGGATAGGATTTCTTAGTAATGGGCAAATCAGCAGCAGTCAATTCATGCATTCTTCGGCTAATTTGTTCGACCTTTTCTGCTGTCAGTTTTTCATCGGTCTTTACATTACAGTAATAACCCTGCCCAACAGCGAATTCCACCTTTACCTTGCTGACTGCGTCTGCACCCAGCACATCATATACCGCTTTCACCAGTACCATTAATCCGGTTCTGACATATGCTTTATGTCCGATACTGTCCTTTAGGGTAATAAAAGAAAGTTCACAATCTTTCTGTGCTGTTTTAAACAATTCTCTTATTTTGCCGTTTTCCAATACCAATGCAATCATGTTGTCATATTGTGGCTGATATTCCTGTACCACCTCTTCAAACGTGATGCCTTCCTGATATTGTTTAGCCACTCCGTCAATTGTAATTGTAATCATTTACTTCCTCCCATTCCACATATTTGTCCAGCCTGACATAAATAAATTAACTCCTGCGAAAGTTCTGCATGCCGAGCTATGGTTTTGGGCGTTATCTCCGCCTTCTCCAAAATCTGCATCAAATTCACAGTGGATTGCCATTCCTTTTCCAGATATTTTAGCAAAACCGGATGTTTCCGCTGCAGTAAAATCGGTCCGTACCGATCCTCTAAAAGTGGCTGTTCGCTCTCGCTTTCCCCCGGTATTGCCTTCATAATCGGATAATACTTTCCATCTTCATAAATCATATCTTCGTCTATGATCTTTAGACCTTGTTCACGAAGGAATCTACGAAAATCCGGTATTTCTGATTGCGGTTGAAATACAAATTCAGTAAACGCAGTTGTTTTAGCCGGATCATCCGTGAGTATTTTTTGAATTAAGGGTCCCCCCATGCCTGCACATAATAAAGTTGCAGCTTCACCGGGGAAATACGCCGCCAGACCATCCGACAAACGCGTGGTTATGTAATTCTCAAGCTCTGCGACACTGATATTCTTCTTCGCACATTCTAGTGGTCCCTTGTTAATATCCATGGCCAGCACATGAGGTGCAATTCCTTTTTGTACCAAATAAATAGAAATGTAGCCATGGTCGCAGCCTACATCACAGACCTTATTTCCCTGTGAAACCATATCAGCTACCGCTTTCATTCGTACCGAAAGATGGTTGTTCATTATTCTCAATCTAAATAATCCTTCAGCTTTCTGCTTCGGCTTGGGTGCCTGAGCTTTCGTAATGCTTTGGCTTCTATTTGACGGATACGCTCTCTGGTAACATTAAACTCTTTTCCGACTTCCTCCAGAGTTCTGGCTCTTCCGTCATCCAAACCAAAACGAAGACGCAATACCTTCTGCTCTCTTTCTGTCAGTGTACCCAAAACTTCTACCAATTGCTCTTTTAATAACGTAAAAGCAGCAGCATCAGCCGGTACAGGTACATTATCGTCCTGTATAAAGTCACCCAAATGAGAATCTTCTTCCTCACCGATAGGTGTCTCCAAAGAAACCGGTTCCTGAGATATCTTTAATATTTCTCTGACACGCTCTACAGGCAGTCCCATTTCATCAGCAATTTCTTCGGGGGTAGGTTCACGCCCCAATTCCTGTAATAACTGTCTGCTGACACGAATCAGCTTGTTAATGGTTTCCACCATATGCACCGGGATACGAATTGTTCTTGCCTGATCCGCAATAGCACGGGTAATAGCCTGACGAATCCACCAAGTTGCATAAGTTGAAAATTTATAACCTTTTCGATAATCAAATTTTTCTACAGCCTTAATCAGACCCAGATTACCCTCTTGAATTAAATCCAAAAAGAGCATACCGCGTCCTACATATCTTTTTGCAATACTGACTACCAGACGTAAATTGGCTTCTGCCAGACGTTTCTTGGCTTCTTCGTCACCAGCTTCCATTCTTTTCGCCAAATCAATTTCTTCCTGTGCGTCAAGAAGCGGCACTTTGCCGATTTCTTTTAAATACATTCTAACCGGGTCTTCTATACTGATGCCATCAGGAACGGTCAGGTCAATTTTTTCAACATCCACCTCGTCTTCTTCTGTGAGGATAATTTCCTCGTCATCAACCTCATCCTCGTCTTCTGTAATCTTCAGCAAATCAATGCCGTTTTGATCCAGCGTTTCCAGCACCTTATCAAATTGTTCCTCAGTCAATGACATATCAGCAAAATAATCTACCATTTCCTGATAATCCAATACATTCTTTTTCTTCTTGGCAATGGCTAAGAGCTGCTTCATCTTCTCGTCAAACCTTGCCTGCGTGTTTTCATCCATTATGTGGTTCCATCCTTCCTAAATTTATAACATTACCATTATTAGCCTTAATCCAGTGAAATATGCGTTTTACTAAGTTCTTCCAACGCTTTTTTGCCTTCTATTACTTGATTCAGAGCTAAAACATCTGTTCCCAGACGATTTGAAAAATATTCATAGCTGTTTCGTTTTACTGCCAAAATGATATCATGCAATGCTTTTTCCTGCTCAGCCTTCGTACTCAGCTCCTGAAGTTTGGTATTAAATACCGCTGCGACTTCTCTTTGTTCCTCCTCTTCTGTAAATAGGCTGACGATTGCACCTGGGTTAATTCCCCCATTCTCTAGACCTTCAAACAACTTTTCAGCTACTTTTTTATATAAACTCTCGGTGAAATCCTCCGGAGAAATATATTTACTTATTTGGGAAAAGACAGTAGGCTCTTCCACCAACCATGTGAGTAACAATCGTTGTGGAACCTTTTGCTTCTCCAATGGGTCATTGTTTTTCTGAATCCCGGATTTTGGTCGAACAGCCGGGGTTGCCAATCCTGTTTGTGCCGCGTACCCTATCACCAGCTTGCGTAAATTATCAAAGCCAATGTGATACTTCTCTGCCACTGCTTCTATATAATTCTCGCGTTCCACCTCTTCGGTAAAGCCGCAGAGCTTCTTGGCAATTTCTCTATAAAATCGTGTTTTGGCTTCAGGATCTTTTAAGTCAAAATCTCTTTGCAACATACGCAGTTCAAAGAAGAAACTGTTTTCCGCCTGTTTGATTCGTTCTTCAAAAGCTTCTTTTCCCAAACTCTTCATGAACTCATCCGGGTCTTTATGAGGTTCTAAGTTTAAAACCTTACCTGTAATTCCTGCTTCCTTTAGGATTCCGATTGCCCGTAGTGCAGCATTCATACCTGCCCCGTCATTGTCATAAGCCAAAATAACTTCTTGCACGTATCGCTTCAGCAAGCTGGCTTGTCCTGATGTAAAAGCGGTTCCAAGTGACGCAACTGCCTGTGTAAAACCAGCCTGATGCATAGCTATAACATCCATATAGCCTTCACAAAGAATAAAATATCCGGATCGGGAAGTTCGGGCGAAATTCAGTCCATACAGATTCCTGCTCTTATCAAAAATCAATGTCTCAGGAGAATTAAGATATTTGGGCTTGGCATCTCCCATAACGCGTCCGCCAAAACCTATGACTCTATGATTACTATCCTGAATCGGAAACATGACACGATTCCAGAATTTATCATGCATACCATATTTCTCATCAAAACTGGCAAGTCCAGCCTCCTGCATTAACGAATCTTCATAACCTTTGCTTTTTAAATATCTGACCAAATCATCACTGGTCACATTGGCAAACCCCAGTCCGAACTTCTTGATTGTTTCCTCTGAAAGTTCTCTTTTTTGAAGATATTCGTAAGCCGTTTTACCTAAGTTTGTCCGAAGTTGGAAATAAAAATACTTAGCTGCCTCTTTATTGATTTCCAGCAGCTTGCTACGCTTGCTTTCTCTTTGGCGGGCTTCCTCATTATACTCTGTTTCCGGCAGTGTTACGCCTGCTCTGTCAGCTAAAAGTTTAATGGCCTCCTGAAAAGAATAGTTTTCATATTCCATGACAAACGTAAAAACATTTCCACCGGCTCCACAGCCGAAACAATAAAACATCTGCTTGCTTTGCGAAACTGAAAATGAAGGTGACTTTTCATTATGAAAAGGGCATAAGCCAAAATGACTGCTTCCCTTTTTTGTTATTTTAACGTAACCCGAAATGACATCAACGATATCATTCTTCATCCGTACTTCTTCTACTACTTCATCAGGATAATACATTGCACCCATGCCTTTCCTGTCTGACTAATCAGTTCATTATCCGTGCCACGATTTTGGAATATAAATTTCTTCATACTTCGCTATTGCAAACCGGTCTGTCATAGCACTTATGTAATCACAAACCACTTTTTCCTCCGGTTCTCCCTGATTGATTAATCGTATTAAATCTGCCGGCAAAAGCTCCAAGTGATGTCGATAATAGCTATACAATGTCTGCACCAGCATTTCTGCCTTGCCTTCTTCACTCTTGGCCTCTCTGTTCTGATATACGCGGTCGAACATGAATTCACGCAGTTCCTTCATGGCTTCCGCCACTTCCTCCGACATCATGATATCGTCTTGGTGAAAACTGGTACTGACAATATCGTGGATAAAATGATCTAATCTCTCTCCCGTTGTGTATCCAATTGTATTGCCGATTGTTCGCGGAACATCAGATTCCTGTAAAATACCTGCACGAACGGCATCATCCATATCATGATGAATATAGGCAATTTTATCAGAAAGGCGTACAATTTTACCTTCTAATGTAAAAGGCATGCCTTGGGTCTGGTGATTCAAAATTCCATCTCGTACTTCTGCGGTCAAGTTTAGACCGATTCCGTCTTTCTCCAAAACATCCACTGTACGCAGACTTTGTTCACTATGTCTGAATCCATAAGGGCAAACTGCATTCAGTGCTCGCTCACCGGCATGGCCAAAGGGCGTATGCCCCAAATCATGACCCAGTGCAATGGCTTCCACCAAATCCTCATTCATTCGTAGTGCTTTGGCAATCGTACGGGCATTCTGAGAAACCTCCAAAGTATGAGTCAATCTGGTTCGATAGTGATCTCCTTCAGGAGTCAAAAATACCTGCGTCTTATCCTTTAATCGTCGAAAAGATTTGGAATGTAATATTCTGTCTCTGTCCCGCTGATAAACAGGCCTGATATCGCAGGGTTCTTCTTCCCGCAAGCGGCCTTTAGAATTGCTGCTATGGGCAGCATAAGGACTTAAATATTCCATTTCCAGCTGTTCCAGACTCTCTCTAATATTCATCCGTCGCTCCTGTTTTGACAAAAAACATCCTAATTATATTATTCGGTGGCACTTTCCAAAATCCTTTTTTTTCATCTTAAATTCATAAAATAAATCAACTATTTATTTATCGGCAAATTATCGGCAGATATCAAAAATGAATTCTGCATTCTTTTCCATGGCATCATAAGCCGTTTTAAGCGGTGACATTTGGAAAACATGCCACATGCCCTTAAAGATATCCAACTTAGCCGAAACATTCAGGCTCACCAATTTTTTATGCAACATGGTCGCATCAGAAAGCAAAACTTCATTATCTCCTACCTGTATATAAACCGGCGGAAAACCTGTCAAATCCCCAAATAACGGTGAAATAAAAGGATTGCTCAGGTCTTCATCCTGGGCATAGTTTTGAATCATCTTTTCCAAATAGTCTGCATCCAAAACCGGATCCACTTCGGCTCTTGTCTGATGCGTTTTGCCCGAAGAGGTCAAATCCGTCCAAGGTGACATGAGTACCAGTCCTCTTGGCAAAATGCGTCCCATTTCCTTCAGTTTTAGCACCAGCGTCATGGCCATATTGCCGCCTGCTGAATCGCCTGCTACAATCACATCTCTGGCACCGTATCCTAAGAGCATTAAATAATCCCAAGCTTTTAGGGCATCCTCCAATGCAGAAGGATAGGGGTTCTCCGGAGCCAACCGGTAATCAAAACACAATACATCCATAGAAGTAGATGTGGCCAACTTGGTCGTTAATGTTCTGGCATAAAGACGACTTCCGGTGGAATATCCGCCTCCGTGGCAATATAAAATAATGTATTTCTTCATATGGGCACGCTCTACTGATACCCATTCAGCTTCCATATCCTGAATTTGCACGTTACGAATGAGCACATCCTTGACATTTCCAAGAAGCGTACCCACCTGATCCTGTGAGTGACGGTGCTTTTCTATATCAACATTTTCGATTAAGCCATGTACCTTCTTAATTAGTGTCATCATACTTTGGTTCATTGCCTCGGGTGAGGGCTTTTTGTTTAAAATAGATTTAGACGATATGGGCATAAAACCTCCTACAATAATATGAACAGTTACTGATATCTATATTATCTATATTAACACAGTTATCTATTTTTGTGGTATACTATTGAAAAGTAAATGTTACGATATTCAGCATAGGAGAAGTCAATTTGGAAACCCAGAACAAGACGAACCCAAAAACAAACCAAGAACGAAAAATCTGGTATAAGCTGGATTTATCCGCAATTGTTTATCCTACCCTGCAAAGGCGGGATTTTTCCTCAGTATATCGGGAATCTGTTATTCTAAAAGAGCCTATTAAACCTGATATTCTACAACAAGCTGTAGATATTGCCCTAACCCGTTTTCCAACTTATAAAACAGCAATCCGAAAAGGGTTATTCTGGCGATATCTGGAGCCGAATAACCGTCCAGGTCCTTTTGTACAAAAGGATATTCGTAATTTTTGTATGCCCATGCCTTTTAAGGCCGGTAATCGTTATCTACTCCGTGTTTATTATCATGACTGCCGCATTGCTCTGGAAGCACACCATTGTTTAGGCGACGGAACCGGTGGTATGTGTGTACTGCAAACTATAACGGCCGTTTATCTGCGTCTGCTTGGTCATTCCATTTCAAACGGTGGATTTGTTATGGATGTGAATGAACCTCCACATCCCGAAGAGCTGGAAGATGCATACATGAAATATGCCAATGCCAAATTTTCTCCTGCTCGTCCTGGGGAAAAAACGTATCGTGTACGAGGCACGAAAGAGCCCTTCTATACCTTTAACGTAATAGACGGCATTTTATCCGTCAAAGAAGTGATGGCTGTTGCCAAAAAATACAATGCAACCATTACTGAATATTTGAATTCTGTTCTTTTGTATGCCTTATTACAAAAGCAACAATCTGAATGGCATTTACATCTTCGACCTGTCAAAATCGCCATGCCAGTTAATTTACGTCGGTTTTTCCCTTCGAAAACCCTACGCAATTTTATCTCAATGGTATATCCTTCTATCGATCCTCGCTTAGGCGACTATACCTTTGAAGAAATTGTTGTCCATGTACACAATTACATGCGTTATTATATTAATGCAAAATTTTTAAAAGGTGATATTACCACCAATGCCAATACTCAGCGGAATACCGCAATTCGCATGGTTCCTCTTTTCCTAAAGGACTATATCGTGCGTCAATTTTATACCCATGTGCAGGATAAAAATTCATCTGCTGGGCTTACCAATATGGGGGCATTAATGGTTCCAGAAGATATGAAACCCTTTATTGATCGGTTTGATATTTATATGGGACAACCTTTTTCCTCCCGTACCAACTGCGCGATTATCAGTTTTGAAGATACCCTGACCATTAATTTCGCCAGCAGCATTATGGAATCAGATGTGGAACGATACTTCTTCAGGAAATTGGTTGCAGACGGCATTCATGTGAAAATAGAAAGTAATCGAGAATAAATGATCATAACAATTTGTATTCATTGCTCAACATATTTTGTAGGAAAGGATTGGTAAACAAATGTCTTATTGTGTAAATTGTGGCGTTGAATTGGATGCTTCTTTGGAAAGCTGTCCCTTATGTCATACGCCGGTAATCAACCCAAATGAATTACAAAAAATAAAGGAGGCATCTCCGTCTCCTTATGCGAAAGAAAAAGGACAGGTGGATGTGGTTAAACGCAAAGATTTAGGCCTGTTATCCACTATTGTATTGGGAGCAACTGCCTTAAGTTGCCTGATGCTCAATATTCTTGTTTTCTCAGGAAGTTTGTGGTCTTTGTTTATTATTGGTGCCTGTTTATTGCTGTTTGTGCTGATTATTCCCGCTGTTATTTATACCAAACTGCCCATCTACATTTCCCTTTTATTGGATGGTGTGGCTGTGGGTATTTATCTGTATATGATTACCTTTAATACGCCAGATGACCAATGGTTTACCGGACTTGCCCTGCCGATTGTCGCACTGGTTACCATTTTAGTAGAAATATTCACTTTGTTACTTCGTTCTTTCCCTATATCCATCATGACCACTACGCTTTACTTCTTCGCTGAAGTTGCCGTTTTGTGCATAGGGCTAGAACTGCTAATCGATCATTATTTTCAGGCACCACTTCGTTTGGTATGGTCAGCAGTTGTACTGACTGTATGTGGCGTGATTGTTGCCATGTTAATTACCGTATTATCAAGACGACGGCTGCGTGATGCAGTAAGAAGGCGGTTGCATTTTTAATGCACCCGCCTTTTTATTTGAATTTCACTCACAAGTGTAGATCCCAATATCATCACTGCACCCAGTGCGCCCGTAATACCCATAGGTTCTCTCAAAACCAATGCCGATAATAAAATAGCCATAACCGGATCAATATAGCTAAATAACGCAACTGTCTGTGCACTTAAGGAGCTCATTGAACCAAAGTAAAGGGCATAAGCGATACCTGTATGCAAAATTCCAACCACCAGTACCAACATTACAGTTTCCTTGGTCAGTACAATTCCCGAGAAATCCTCTGTCAGTAAAGTATAAGGCAACAACGTAATGGCTGCTGTTCCCAGTTGCATAATAGTCTTATCATAAGCCCCGATATTCTTTATCTTCTGGTTCATTAATACAACGCAGGCATACAAAATTGCTGCTCCGATGCCAAACAAAATACCTTTCATTTCTGACAAATTCAAGCCTGTCCCAATTACCCCCGAGACGAATACCATTCCCATCAATGCTATGGCTGCGCAAATCAGCTTTCGTACCGTCATTTTTTCCTTTAAAATCAGGGGTGCGGTTAGAATCACAAACACCGGTGCCAAGTAATAACATAATGTAGCTGTCGCTACAGAAGTATATCTGTAAGCCTCAAATAACAAAATCCAATTGGCACCAATGAATGCACCTGATACAACTAATAATACTAAATTTGCTTTGATTGCTTTCAAGCTTAGTTTCTTCCCACTGCAAAATACTACAATGAGTAAAAAAATGGAGCCAATAGTACCTCTCACTAATGCAAGTATACTTGAAGGAAGTGGTATGTACCTTCTTGCAATTCCAATAGTGCCAAATATGAGCATAGCCAGAATCATAGT
>CAZNAP010000063.1:0-13460 GCA_964571145.1 uncultured Lachnospiraceae bacterium
TCTTATATTACACCGGTGTAAACTATAAGATTGGAGATACTCACGAAGGTACTGCTGCCATGGACTGGATGGAACAGGAGCAGGAAAGAGGAATCACAATCACATCAGCCGCAACAACATGTCATTGGACGATGCAGGAAAATGGAAAGACGAAGCCGGGTGCTTTAGAGCACCGTATCAATATTATTGATACCCCCGGACACGTTGATTTCACCGTAGAGGTTGAACGTTCACTCCGTGTACTTGATGGCGCCGTAGGCGTATTTTGTGCAAAGGGTGGTGTTGAACCGCAATCAGAAAATGTATGGCGTCAGGCTGATACCTATAATGTACCTCGTATGGCTTTTATTAATAAGATGGACATTTTAGGTGCTAATTTCTACGGAGCCGTAGACCAGATTAGAACTAGACTTGGCAAAAATGCCATTATTCTTCAATTACCTATTGGAAAAGAAGATGATTTTAAAGGAATTATTGATTTATTTGAATCAAAGGCTTATCTTTACAATGATGACAAGGGTGAAGATGTTACAATAACAGACGTACCTGACGACATGAAAGATGAGGCTGAATTATTCCGTGCAGAACTAATCGAGAAAATCGCTGAATTAGATGACGATTTGATGATGAAGTATCTGGAAGGAGAAGAACCCACTGTAGAGGAAATGAAAGCAGTACTTCGTAAGGCAACTTGTGAATGTACAGCAATTCCCGTATGTTGTGGTTCTGCTTATAGAAACAAAGGCGTACAGAAACTTTTAGATGCAATTCTTGAATATATGCCCGCTCCTACTGACATCCCTTCAATTAAGGGTACCGATTTGGACGGCAATGAAGTAGAAAGACACTCATCTGATGATGAACCTTTCTCCGCTTTAGCATTTAAGATTATGGCTGATCCTTTCGTAGGTAAGCTTGCATTCTTCAGAGTTTACTCAGGTTCCATGAACTCAGGTTCTTATGTACTGAATGCGACCAAAGACAAGAAAGAACGTGTAGGTCGAATCCTTCAGATGCATGCGAACAAGAGAGCAGAACTGGATAAGGTTTATGCAGGTGACATCGCAGCAGCAGTAGGCTTTAAGTTTACTACTACAGGTGATACAATCTGTGATGACCAGCATCCTGTTATTCTGGAATCAATGGAATTCCCTGAACCCGTTATTGAATTGGCTATTGAGCCTAAGACAAAAGCAGGACAGGGTAAGATGGGTGAAGCACTTGCCAAACTGGCAGAAGAAGATCCCACATTCCGCGCACACACAGATCATGAAACAGGCCAGACTATCATTGCCGGTATGGGCGAGCTTCATTTGGAAATTATCGTAGACAGACTTCTTCGTGAATTTAAGGTAGAAGCAAACGTTGGTGCACCTCAGGTTGCATACAAAGAAACCTTTACCAAGGCTGTTGATGTTGATTCCAAGTATGCTAAGCAGTCCGGTGGACGTGGTCAGTATGGTCACTGTAAAGTTAAATTCGAGCCTATGGATGCCAATGGTGAAGAACTGTTCAAGTTTGAATCCGCAGTTGTTGGTGGTGCGATTCCTAAGGAATACATCCCTGCAGTCGGTGAAGGTATTGAAGAAGCTGCCAAATGTGGTATTCTTGGCGGATTCCCGGTACTGGGTGTTCATGCTACCGTATATGACGGCTCTTATCATGAAGTCGACTCTTCAGAAATGGCATTTCACATTGCAGGTTCTATGGCATTTAAGGACGCTATGGCGAAGGCAAGTCCGGTACTTCTTGAGCCTATCATGAAGGTTGAGGTTACGATGCCTGAAGAATATATGGGTGATGTAATCGGTGATATCAACTCCCGTCGTGGACGTATCGAAGGAATGGAAGACATTGGTGGTGGTAAAATGGTTAAGGCTTATGTACCGCTTTCCGAAATGTTCGGATATTCTACAGACCTGCGTTCCAAGACACAGGGACGTGGTAACTACTCTATGTTCTTTGAGAAATACGAACCCGTACCTAAGAGCGTACAGGAAAAGGTTTTATCTGCAAAAGCTAAATAGCAAATAAAGCTTGAAAATATTACTAATTTTTAATATAATCATAGTTAGTCGATTATTGAATTGAAACCTAAAAAACAAAAATATTATTTATCATTTAAAGGAGGACTTTAGAAATGGCTAAGGCTAAATTTGAAAGAAACAAAACCCATTGTAATATTGGTACCATCGGTCACGTAGATCATGGTAAAACTACTGTAACAGCTGCTATCACAAAAGTATTGTCTGAGAGAGTTGCTGGTAACACAGCTACAGACTTTGATAATATTGATAAAGCACCGGAAGAAAGAGAAAGAGGTATTACTATCTCTACTGCTCACGTTGAGTATTCAACAGACAACAGACATTATGCACACGTTGACTGTCCTGGACATGCTGACTACGTTAAGAACATGATCACAGGTGCTGCTCAGATGGATGGCGCTATCCTCGTTGTAGCTGCTACAGACGGTGTTATGGCTCAGACCAAGGAACATATCCTTCTGTCTCGTCAGGTAGGCGTTCCTTATATCGTAGTATTCCTTAACAAGTGTGACATAGTTGATGATCCTGAATTAATCGAGCTGGTTGAAATGGAAGTTACAGAACAGCTTGAAGAATATGGCTTCAATGATTGTCCTATCATCAAAGGTTCCGCTCTTAAGGCTCTTGAAGATCCTAACGGAGAATGGGGCGACAAGATTATGGAACTCATGGCTACAGTTGATAGCTATATTCCTGATCCTGAAAGAGCAACAGATAAGCCTTTCCTTATGCCTGTAGAAGATGTATTTACAATCACAGGTCGTGGTACAGTTGCTACTGGTAGAGTAGAGCGTGGTATGCTTCACATCAACGAAGAAGTTGAAGTTGTTGGTATTAAAGAAGAAACACGTAAGACTGTTGTAACCGGTATCGAAATGTTCCGTAAGCTGCTTGACGAAGCTCAGGCTGGTGATAACATTGGTGCACTTCTTCGTGGTGTTCAGAGAACTGAAATCGAAAGAGGACAGGTTCTTGCTAAACCCGGATCAGTTACATGCCACAAGAAATTCACAGCTCAGGTTTACGTTTTGACAAAAGATGAAGGTGGACGTCATACTCCTTTCTTCAACAACTACAGACCTCAGTTCTATTTCAGAACAACTGACGTAACAGGCGTTTGTAACCTTCCTGCAGGTACAGAAATGTGCATGCCTGGTGATAACGTAGAAATGTCAATCGAACTGATTCACCCCATCGCTATGGAGCAGGGTCTTACCTTCGCTATCCGTGAAGGTGGACGTACAGTTGGTTCAGGCCGTGTTGCTACAATCATCGAATAACTTGCGTGTTGGCAATGAGCCATGCATGAATAAATAACAACTAGGGCTTGGTACGAGTTTACTCGTAACCAAGCCTTTTTTGTTATTTGTGAATATAGGGCGAAGCCCGCGACTGAGATGAAGCTAAGCGGAATCGAAGGCGCGCATGGCTAATGTTCGCTATTTATGTGGAATAAAGGTATCATCATAACGATTTAATAAGAAAAGAGAAAAATTGTTAATGCATTTAATGAAAAAAAGCATATAATAACTATACAGACAGAAATGCCTTTCGTGCTATTACACGATAAAAATTTTGAGATCATACAGGAAGGAGGAAACACAGTGAATTATGCATGTATGACAGACAAACCATTTGTGGAAAAAGGAAAGCTTGAAGTGAAAAAACAGATGTCAAAAGGTGCAAGGTCAAGAAAGGATTTTATACAATCACATGATTTTTCTGTAGTGACTAATCCTCTGACAAATGAAAAAGAAGTAAAGGTTACAAGGAAAGCATAATGGGAAATAAGCTTAATTTTTTAGAGTATAATGCCAGCCTGCAAGAGCTGGCATTTCTTTTTCACTCTGGTAATTCATATTTAGATAATTTTTGACGGAGTGAATATGCTCTCAATAAAAATATTGGAAAACTTTTGTATTTTTATCTGATGAAAATGATACAATAATTGGCTACTATAATATTGGAACTGGTGATGTGGAATATGATGATTCCGGTATTAGAAAAAAGATGGGTGGCTCGATACATATTAATTGTTTTGCATTAGATGAAAAGTACCATGGAATATTACAGGCAAAGACAGAAGATGGCGAGATTATCAATTTGTCTGATGTTTTACTTATGGATTGCATGGAAAAGATTCAAGACTTAAGAAATAATTATGTTGGATTTGCTTTCGTTACATTGAATTCAACAGAAGAGGGTTACAGTCTTTATAAAAGAAATGATTTTGAAAAATTAGAAGAGGATATGAGTTTTTCAAAGGAAGATTCTGAAATTAAGAGCATTCCCATGTATTACGCAATAGATATCATATCAAGATAAGCCATAGCACCGGATGATATCCAGTGAGGAGAGCACATAAGACAACCGGTGCAAGAGCTGATTGAACGATATCAACGCAACCTTTTCGGTATTGCATATAATATATGATAATCTATCGACATTTGAGTAGATAATAAACTTTATGCCATAAAACGAGCAGAATGGAAAAATCTGAAGGAAGGCTTCGTGGAGAGGAGTTGTTAATATGCTTTGGAATGCAAAAAACGGTTGTGTGAAAATAGATGATATAGATATGGATTATGTCTCATTTGGACATGGAAACAAAGTTTTAATCGTACTTCCTGGATTATCGGATGGATTGCTTACAGTCAAAGGAAAAGCATTGTTGTTGGCAAAGCCATATGTTGACTTTTTCAAAAATTATACTGTTTATATGTTCAGCAGAAAGAATGAAATGCCAGATGGCTATTCAATTAGGGATATGGCGGCAGATCAGGCTAAAGCGTTAAAAGAACTGGGAATAACAAAAGCAAGTGTTATGGGAGATTCCCAAGGAGGAATGATAGGAAAGCCTCGTAATTATGATAGATTTTTCATAAATGCAAAAGCAATTCTTGAGTTTAATGCCTATGATGAATTGGATAAAATAGTATGCCCTACTTATATTATAGGTGGAGACGAGGATAAGACAGTGGGGGTTAATGCTTCCTACGAAATGAAGAATCAAATCAAACATAGCGAGTTGTATATCTATAAGGGATTAGGGCATGCAGCTTTCGAAGAAGCAAAGGATTTTTATAGCAGAGTGTATCACTTTTTAATGAAATAATAAACAGATTTCAGCTTTTCCTGCTTTGTTTTCAACTTTCATTGTATTATAATAGAGACTAAGTATCGAGTGACTACATAGCGTAGGAGGAAAAGAAGTGGTATATCAAAATGTATTAGAGGCCATTGGGCATACACCCATGATTCGATTGGAACGAATGGTGGAAAAAGATTCAGCAGAGATTTTGGTTAAATATGAGGGCGTAAATATCGGCGGCTCCATTAAAACCAGAACTGCTTACAATATGCTGAAGCAAGCGGAAAAAGAAGGAAAAATCAATAAGGATTCTATTATAGTTGAACCAACCAGTGGAAATCAGGGAATTGGTATCGCCTTGGTGGGTGCAGTTAAGGGCTATACGGTGAAAATCATTATGCCGGATTCGGTCAGCGAAGAACGCTTTAAGTTAGTACAACAGTATGGCGCAGAAGTAATCCTGATTCATGATGATGGCGATATTGGTAAATGCATAGATAAGTGCTTACAGACAGCACTCCAAATGGCAGACGAAGATCCGAGAGTTTTTGTGCCACAACAGTTTTCCAATCCTAATAATCCGTTGGTACATAAATATCACACTGGTGTGGAAATTTTGGAACAGGTGGAGGGACCGATTCATGGCTTTTGCTCCGGAGTAGGAACGGGAGGCACGCTTTCGGGTATTGGCGAAGTGCTGCAAAAACAGTATCCGGACATTGCAATCTGGGCGGTAGAGCCGGAGCATGCAGCGATTTTATCCGGTGGAAGTATTGGGACTCACTTACAAATGGGTATTGGTGACGGGTTAATTCCTGAGAATCTGAATATGCATATCTATGAGGATATTTGCGTGGTTACCGATGAAGAAGCCCTTGAGGTTTCTAAGAGACTTGCTAGAGAAGAAGGCTTGCTTTGCGGTATATCCAGTGGTTCCAATGTAGCGGCTGCATTAAAACTTGCCAAAAAACTTGGCCCGGGAAAAACGGTTGTTACTATTCTGCCTGATACGGGTGAACGGTATTTCAGTACAGTCTTGTTTTAGAACTATTACAAGGAAATAAATAAGCGTGTTAACGAGAGCAATGCAGGAAAGGAATTTCCTGAGATTACAATTGAAAGTGTGAGTTATTGGCTTTTTATAACAGATTTGGGTGTTGTGTGTGAATGAAAACGCAATTCCATTCTATGAAAAGTTGGGTATGACGAAATCGGAGGATATTTGTATGGGATTTTTTTCAAAGAAGATATCAAAAGGAATCAATACTTCAAACAATTCGCAGTCACCGCAATCATTTGTTATGGGGGTTTTAGATGTTTTCCAGCTGTTAAACAGTAAAGATTTAGTGGTGGTTGGTCATGTAAAAGGAACAGTCAGTGTTGGTGCGGCAGTTTATGCATCTAATGTAGGAGATGATGACGGACAGATTTTTTTGACTACTGTATTGGGAATCGAGACGGGACCAAATCAAACAACAAAGGAAGCAACCGATTGTACTGTAGGACTTAAATTGGAAAAAGGGAAATCCTATCCATTTAAGAAAGGAACAGTTCTTTATACCAGAGACCAGTCTGTATCGGAAGTGCACAGTGCTTATATTGGAGCTTTGGGTGATACCTATGTTGCAAAGCAAAATCTGGAATTATCAGACCAGGAAATAGAATCACTTAGCATTACGGACTGTGCTGAGATATGGCGCCTTTTTATATGGTATAAATCTCAATCATCGAATAACGAGAGTGAAGAACAAATAAAGCTTAACCAAGGAAAGGTCAACAGACTGGCAGCAGCACTTTGTAAAAAAATTCTGAACGCAAAAGAGATTTTTTATGTACAGAATAAGGCAACCGGTGAACCTTATTTGTATTCCAAAACCATGAAGCAAAATGATGAATATGTGTGTACACCACCTGATATTCTTATTTTTACAAAAGCTTATGCAGAAATGATGAAGAAAGCTTTTCCAGAAGAAAAGTTTGAAATTGTTCGTGTGGATAATGGAGGAGACGGAAAAGGAATATACAATTTTTTAGGGAGTACCTTTTATTTAAACGGCGCATGCGGTGTGCAGGTTGTATCGGAACAGACGGCGATTAGTGCACAAATGTTGGTACCGGAGCCGGATTATAGTAATGTGCGTCCGCAGGATATTCCGGTTACGAATCCAAACCTGGTACGCTGGATGCTTTTGATTGGACAGATGGAGAAAATAGAAGGTAACGATGCAGAGTTGATTTATAAACTTTATTACCGTTTTTTATCTAGAGAGGTGCGCAAAGCCAGATTCTTAATTCCGATGAAGAATGATAGTCAAATTCCGCAACCGGATGAAGATGGTAAGACAATTCTTGAAAAAGGCACCAACCTGCAACTAGCTACGATGGACGGAAAATACGACAGGCCTGCGTTGCTCATGTATACGGATTGGAAAAGATTGCGTATGCGTTATGATGAGCAATGGGGAGGATTAATACAAACAATTGATGGTGTAATTCATACATTTGATTGTGCAATTAATGCAACGCAGTATCCTAAGGCAGGAAGCTATATTGACCAGGAAATGTTTTTATCGGCAACTACTTGACAGTGGTTGCCTTTTCTGTTATATTACAATTAACAATTAGGTTAAATGTTAAATGAGGAGGCGTTCCAATGGGATTACAGAATACATTAAAAGCATTAGCCGACCCTATTCGTCGTGAAATACTGAATTTGCTAAAAGACGGAAAAATGTCGGCGGGTGAAATAGTAGAAAAATTTCCAGTTACAGGCGCATCTATTTCCCGACATCTTTCACTGTTGAAAGATGCAGATTTGATACGAGATACACGAGAAGGAAAATACATTTATTATGAACTAAACGCTTCTGTTTTAGAAGAAATCATGTTGTGGATTACAGATTTGAAGGGAGATTTTGATGATGATCAAAAATAATAAAAAGCAATTAATTTTATCGTCTATTGTTATTCTGCTACCGATGTTAGTGGGATTGTTAATCTGGAAGAAATTACCGGACACAATGACTACTCACTGGGCGGCAGACGGCGCGACCAATGGTTGGAGCAGCAAAGTATTTGCCATATTTGCTCTGCCAATAATCATGCTGGTTATTCAGTGGCTGTGTATCATTTTAACGACTCTGGATCCTAAGAGTAAAGAACAGAGTAAAAAAATTTCAAGTATGGTTTATTGGATTGTTCCTATTTTATCGGTTATAATCAGCACCTATATGTATTCATTTGCACTAGGTGTAGCAATAGGGAGCGATATACTGATTCGTATACCCATGGGACTGATTTTCCTGATTTTTGGAAATTTTATGCCAAAATGCAAGCAAAATCGAACCATTGGAATCAAGGTTCCATGGACGCTGAAAAATGAAGAAAACTGGAATAAAACGCATCGATTTGCTGGGAAGTTGTGGGTAGCTGGAGGTTTGCTTATCATTATGACAATAGTGATACCCATGAAGTATATGGTTTATATGTTCCTTCCGGTAATATTGATTTTAGCCTTTGTTCCGATGATTTATTCTTACGTATATTATAGAAAACAGCTACAAATCGGAACGGCAACCAAGGCAGATACCATAAGAGAACCGGGTGAGAAAAAGACCACTACCGTAGCGGCTGCTATCTGTATTGTGATACTAATTGCAGTTATATTATTGCTTTTTACAGGAGATTTTAAGGTAGCATACGAAGATACATTCTTTTCCGTAAATACTGCTTTTTGGGAAGACGCAAGTGTTAGTTATACAGATATCGATTCCATTGAGTATCGTGAGCAGGATACACCGGGAGAACGTACTTTTGGATATGGGAGTTTTACACTACTGATGGGTGAATTTAAAAACGACGAATTTGGCGATTATACCAGATACTCTTATACGTCGTGCGACTCCTGCGTAGTGCTTTCGATAGACGGAGAAACGTTTGTGCTTAATGGGGAAGATGAAGAAGCAACAAAAGCAATTTACGACGAACTGACCAAGAGACAGACAGATAATCAATAGAAAACAGAAGCAGTAAGAGACAGTGAACTGATAGGAGAAATAAAAATGGATCACATGACAACAGAAGATATGATCAAAGAAGAAGTGATTTCAGAAGATGAAATAAAGAAAAACAAGAAATTGGGTACAAACAGGATTTTGCTTTATTTGGGACTGACATTTGCATTGACAATTGGATTTAGTGTGGGATTGATTTACCCAATTTTGGATAAGGTCAATCAGAAATTATTGCCACCGGTAATGGCTACTATGGCGATGGCACCGGTGATGTTTTTTCCGGCAATCAGCGTATTGCTGACCAGATTGATTACCAAAGAAGGCTTTGAAAATGCTTTCCTAAAACCGCATTTTAAAGGAAATGTGAAATACTATCTGTTGGCTTATTTTGGCCCAGGGGTATTAACATTACTGGGAGCTTTGGTTTACTTCTTGATTTTCCCTGGACAATTTGATCCTGAATGCGGATATATGAAAATTACTATGGAAGCAGCGGGAGCCAGTGCTGAAGATGTAGCAATGCCATTTTCTACATTAATGATTGTACAGCTTATTCAGGCCATGTTGTTAGGACCAATTCTGAATTTCATTACATGTTTTGGTGAAGAATGGGGCTGGCGAGGATATCTTCTGCCGAAAATGGCACAGAAGCTTCCTGCCATACCAATGCTTCTTGTTAATGGGATTATATGGGGCTTATGGCATGCACCGCTTACCGTAGTCGGACATAATTACGGAGTAGGATATCCCGGATACCCCTATAAAGGGATTGCAGCAATGTGTTTATTCTGTCTTGTACTGGGAATCTTCTTATCCTTTGTTACGATGAAAACCAAGAGTTGTATACCTGCAGTTCTGGGTCATGGTGCAGTTAACAGCATAGCAGGTATTGGAATGTATTTTACCAAAGATGGCGGAAATCCGTTTATCGGACCTGCGCCAACTGGTTTAATCGGTATCATTCCATTTGTGATGGTTGTGATATTAATGGTGATATTTTACTTCAAGCAATTCACTCATCCGCTTAAAGATATTTCTTGATGCAAGAGATAAAACGCAAGTGATGATGGTAGCGATGATAAAAATGATGTAGATTTTGTCTGCCAACAGCTGGAATAATCCACCATAAATAGCTTGACCAAGCGGAGAGGCACACATACCGACACACATGGCACAGGAAATGACTTTTCCTAATAAATCATTAGGTACAATCATTTGTAAATACGCCATCATTTGGACGGAGAAGAGTGCGGCAAATAACATCATTACGAAACAGCTGATTACAATTACTATGTAAGAAAGCATGGGATTCACCGGAAAAGCAATTGCAAGGCCAATAGGAATCAAGGTCAGGGCACAGTAGAAAACCGACAGGTAACTATTCTGTGCCTTGAGTTTTTTGGATAAAACACCGGCTAAAACACCACCGGCCAGACTTCCTGCTGCAATGCCACCTTGTGCATAGCCATAGAGACTGTTGGCAATATCTGCTTCAAATGGCAGAGTTTGCGTAACGATAATCGGCAGTCCGATAATAACAAGGGCACTTAAAATCATGTTAATGCCGGCGATGATAAAAGATACTTTAAGAATCAGCGGCTCGTCGTGACGCATATATTGAAAGCTTTCTTTTAAATCGTTGAATCCAATTGAGAAAATACTGCCTTCTGCTTTCTTCTTTTCAAAAGGAATGTGGATAAAAATTTCCATCACAGCGGAAAATAAAAAGCAAAATACACTAATGGTCAAAATAGGTATAATTCCGAAGAAGCTATAGAGTGCACCACCAATCGGTGCCAGAATAATCATTGGGATAAAGGCACAGGCCGATACCAGACCGAATAAAGCGGCTGAGCCTGTTTGATTGAGTAGATACAGGGGAAGTGCAAAACGCATAATTGCATTTCCAAAAAGTGAGATAATTTGGCCGATGACAACCATTGTAAAATCTCGATTCCATAATTTTGTGTTCATCTTATTTTCCTAACCTTTCTTATTTGAATTACTTATTTAATTTGCTATAAACTATTTTAAATTTCGTTTTTGTAAGCATGAACTCATTTTACAGAAAACGAAAAAGAAGTAAATAGTTTTTGCGCAAGTGGTAAAAAAGGCGGTATAAGACGTTGAATTTCAATATTCAAATGGTTATCATCGAGCCATATAATTGTTTATAAAAGGAATACATCTTCCTGCTTGTCTGCGAAAGGTCCGGACAGGGGGCGTATGCTACGGTGTTGCCCGAAATAGTCCTGATTAAAAGTAATGGGGGTTCCGTCCGGCGATTCAAACTTTTGCTCTGGTTCAAAGGCTTCACCCAGCATCTCCGTGCTGATAAAAGGTGTTTCGAATTCCGGTAAGTAATCAAACAGGTTGGTTAATAATTTCCAGTTATTATTTTCTTCTTTTAGTTCTAATTTGATAGCAGGGGCATTAACTATTTGATAGTTTTCCTCTGTATCACAGGGTTGCGCGCCATTAAAGTATACATTGCCGCCGGTATAGACAGGCAAATGGTCATAAAACATATCTTTTTTCTCGTACTCAACGGTACTTTCAGCTGTAAATTTGCTAAAATACGCAGAAGCAGTAGGATAACCGTCATACGGCTTGGTACCACAAATAAACTGAACCATGTCCATAGCACTGTTGTCAAAGCTCTTGGCAGCATCGATTAAGTCCTGCCGAATTTCCTGTTGTACAAAAATATTATTATAGAAGCGGGCATCACCATGTAAAATAGTCATAAAACCGGCCACTTCTGTTCTGTGAGGAACATGATAAGGGGTGTAACGCGGCGAAGGGAATTTAATGCCACCATTGTCGGTACCGTTGCCAACCCAGATGAAGGAACCAGCGATTAGATTGTGAACCAGCGCAATACCCTGGGTACTGATACGGCAAGCACAATTGGATAACAGCAGGTTATTGTCGATTAGGGTTGGGCCATGAGATACTTCTATGAAGATATCTTCTGCCAGTGCCAGCGAATCGGCAATTTCTGTACCTTTTGGTGGCACGTTATCATGGAACAGATTCTGTGAAACACGCGTGCCCTGTGCCTGCCAATCCAGCCATAAGCCTCTGGTACAATGGTGGAAATGATTACGTCTAATGATGACATCAATGGCTGCATGCATTTTAATTCCGCCGATTTCAGCGCCTGCTAAATCTTGTTTGTTGTTAATGTGATGAATATGGTTATCTTCTATAATAGAGAAGACACCTCCCAGATGACCTACAATGCCGGTCTGTCCACAATCGTGGATGTTACATCTTCGAATGATATGAGAGCCAATATTTTCTTTGGTCCAACCTTCCAGTTGTGCCTGGCAAATTGCATCACGCTCTGTCTGTGTTCCGTCCTTATAAAATTTGGTGGTCCATTTATTTTCGTTATTGGGCTGCAAGTATTTTCCTAAAGAAATGCCGGAGCATTTGGAATCGGAAATTTCGCAATCCTCGATAATCCAACCTTTGGACCAGTGGGGACCAACCATTCCTTCCTGATAAGCGGTAGGAGGTGCCCAGGTAGTAGCCGCCTGTTTCACAACGAAGCCGGATAAGGTGATGTAGCCAACGCCGTTTTTGTCCGGATAAAAGCAGTTGCGACGCACATTTATTTCCACATTTTCTGTATTGGGGTTCTTTCCCTGAAAATTTGCATAGATTACGGTAAAATCTTGATCCTGCTGGGTAAACCATTTATAAAGAGTTCCCGCAGGGTCCCAGGAACAGGGATAAATGCTGGGCGTTTGTACTTCTTGAATGGAAAAGGCTTCATACATGGATTTGCCGTTTAGATAAACTTCGCCTGTATGAGCAGGAACTAAAGCATTGTACCAATCCCCCTTGATTATAGTGGTGTATGGATTGTAATTTCCGAAAAGACCATTTGCAATTCGGACCATCCAAACATCTCCATCAAATTTTACCCAGTTTTTCACCGGCTCGGCTCCAGTAATAACGGCACCAAGAGGTGTGGTTGAGCGATAGACAATGCGGTTATAATCATCTGTTCCGCCATGAGCAGGATTGACATATTCTCGATAAACACCGGGTGCAACAAGCACTTCGTCACCACTATTGGCAATGGCAGCAGCTTCCGATATGGTTTGAAAAAGTTTATTCTGAGTACCGTTGCCACCTTTGGCAGCGTTTGCATCTACATAATAATTCATGGGAATCCTCCTTTAATGATGAGATTTGTTTTCTATTATTGTAATCATACTACGATGTAAATCATAAGGCTAACAAGATATTGCTGGCCTTTTCCAATATTAAGCGATTTGTACTTTATTCAATGAA